>JAOZPP010000060.1 GCA_029932675.1 bacterium | reverse complement strand
TTTAATGACCTCTTTGTGCTCTCAGCCCCGTTCCGACGGGATTCCTGGCGGAAGGTTCCGCCCTGACAGACGCCCCGATCTACGAGCACGATCCACGAACAACGATCCCCCTCTCTCTAAAATCCTACTCCTTCCCCTGTTCTCAAGTCAAGTGGTTTCTACCAGTCACTGGGGTGCCTGCTTTCGCCCTCTTCCCTCCCCTTTCTCACCTGCTCCTCTAAGACCTCCAGTATCCTCTGCCACACCCCCTTCTTCTTTTTCTCCTTCTTTGGTGGCTTAATCAGCTTAAGCTCCAGCCTTAATTCTGGCTTTGGCTTTTTATCATCATCGGGTTCCATAAGGCTAACTCCTCCCCCTTCACTGAGCCGTCAGATCCCCGAATCTGACGGCAACCAGGTGGCAGAACCCTGATTCTGCCACCTCATCTCCCTCCATCAGGGCAGAAACCCTACCAGCACGGAGTCCTGGCGGGTCCCTTACCCCTCAATGGGACCCACCAGGCCACTCGGCAAACAAGGACGACAGGAATTCTGTAGTGGCCACCCATCCTACGGCATGACATCACCGATAATCTCCCGGGGGACCATAAGGAGATTATCGGACCACACTCTACCGGCCCTCGCTTGCCTCTTTACCGTCTTCCGTCAGGACAGGAGCCCTGAGGGCACAATGTTGGTTCTGGTGGCAGAATCAGGGTTCTGCCACCTCATATATGCTCGGAGGGGCAGGCAGGGGTGAACCTACGGGCGTCTCCGCTATGTTTGGTGGGAGAATCAAGGGTTCTGCCACCTCATTGTTCCCTAATGCTGCCTCCAACCACCAAAGAAGACAGCATCGGCTTCCCCTGCCCACCCAAGCCACGGACAAGCGGAAACACTCAGACATAGGGCAAAAACCATGCCAGAATAGGCCAAAAAATAATAAAACCACTTAATTTCTTAAGTGGCTTTATCGCAATAAGTTATTGGCGGAAAAATCCCTTTTCTCACCTTTGGCAAGAACCAGTGAAACCCCCTATCCACCTATTAGGTAATTTTCTGTTACATCATTTCTCCATCAGTCGACTGTAACTCTATAATCCACAGAGAGATGAACAAAATGTAAAAATTTAAGGTCTAAGTAGCATTTTTTAACGCGCTGATCTCCTTCCCTCAATATGATACTTTTCCATTTTCCTGTTCAAGGTCGGCCTTGAAATCCCTAAAACAGAACAGGCTTCTACCTTCTTCCAACCTGTCTGTTCCAATACCCGCAGTATATGCACCCTTTCAGCCTCTTCCAGTGAAATCCCATCAAGAGCTTGAAGACTTCCCTCTTCCAAATGTCCCCTTAGCTTCATCCCTTCTGACAGGTGCTCGGGGGTGATCTGGTCCCCTTCCTCAGCCATAAGCACCGCCCTTTCCATCTCGTTCTTCAGTTCCCGCACATTCCCTGGCCAGGAGTATCCCTCTAAAAGCCGCAGGGCCCCCTCACTAATGCCCCGCAGGTTCTTCCTGAATTGCCGGGAGTAAACTTCCAGGAAATGCTGGGCCAGAAGTCTGATGTCATCCCTCCTCTCCCTCAGGGGAGGTAGATCTAACACTACCGTGTTGAGCCTATAGTAGAGATCTTCCCTAAACCTCCCCTTCCTTATCTCCGCCTCCAGATCTTTGTTGGTAGCTGCTATCACCCGCACATCCACATCCCTCTCCCTGTTTCCCCCCAGTCGGCGAACCTTCCCATCCTCCAGCACCCGCAGAAGCTTGGCCTGATGGCTGAGGTTCAAATTACCCACCTCATCTAAGAAAAGCGTGCTCCCATTGGCCTCCTCAATTAGCCCCTTCCTGGGCACAGCCCCGGTATATGCCCCCCTCTCACAGCCGAAGAGCTCCGCCTCCAACAGATCATCCGGTATGGCCCCACAATTTACGGGGATGAGTTTGTAGAGGCCCCTTGGACTGGCAAAGTGAATCCTCTCGGCTACCAATTCTTTCCCCGTCCCGGATTCACCTTTGATGAGCACAGTTGTCTTGTAGTCCTTGACCTTATCCACTTTCCTCAATACCTCCAGCATCCCCTCATTCTGGGTGATTATCTCCTCAGGAACTACCCCCTGCACGGCCAGCCTCTGTCTTAAGCCCAGGTTCGCCCTCTCCAACTCCCTCTGCCTCTGCTCGGCTATCGCCTTGGCTACCCTCTCGGAGAGAAGATAGAAGAGGTCAAGCTCCTTATCCAAGAAAGGTTCCTTCCCCTTCCCCCGATCCACATAGAGGTAACCGTCTATCCTCTCCCTATTCCCATAGGGGATCAACATCAGGCTACCAGCCCCCACAGCGGAGAACCGCTCATCAAGGGAGCTATCATAGAGAATGGAAGGCTGGCCCACCTCAAAGCCATCTCCATCCGCCAACAGGGAGAGAAGCCCCTTTACCTCCCCCTCCCCAAGGTTATGGCTTGCCCCCACTTCCATCCCCTTGCTCCCATCCCCGGTGTAGGCCACAAACCCCCTGTCGGCTCCCAAAACCTCAATCACTTGGCCAAAAACCTCCCCCAAATCCCCTGCGGACAACCCCTGCAGGAACTCATACTTCCTGGCCGGGAAGTTCCTTAGCTTCTGGTTGAGCTCAAGCTTGAGGGCCTGGACCTCCTTGAGCTTCTCAGCTTCTCCCTTAGCCTGCAGTAGCTTTTCCGCTTCCCTTAGATATTCAACGGCTACCTTGCAGGATGACTCCGCCTTAGCAATCTGGAGCAAAGCCAGGGCCTGATAGAACTCCGCCCCCTGAATTTGAGCAAAGAGCCTCTGGGCTTCCCGCAAGAGGTCATCCCTCCCGGTAAGTTCCCCCTGAGCTAAAAGAGTGTGTGCTAACTCAAACCTGTCCTCCAGGGAGCGGAGGATGTAAACGGCCTTTTCAAAATTGGCCTCTGCAGCCTTAGAGTCGCCTTTGGCCTGGGCGAGTCTGCCTATCGTGCGGTAACAGCATCCCTCTTCAAACCTGTCTCCCAAGGACTGGGAAACCCTCAGAGCCTCCTGGATACATCTTGAAGCCTCATCAAGGTCCTTCCCCTCAGCTATGAGCAAGTCTGCCCTCCTCCTCTGCACCTGATTGATGATGTCCTTTTGCCCCAGCTTTCTCCCTATATCCAATGTCCTCTGGTAATAGTCCCTGGCAAGGTCGAGATCTCCGTTTTCCTTAGCCACATCTCCCAGGGACTCAAGGGACATCGCTTCTTCCCTTCTGTAGCCGTGTTCTTGAGCCAAGGTTAAAGCCCTATTCAGCAGTTTCTTTGAACGATTAAAATCTCTTTGCAGAACTCTTAGGCGCGCCATCGAGATGAGCCCTTTGACAGCTTCCAAAATATCATTTATCTTCTCGTATAGCTTCAAACTTGAGTATAAATATTCTTCTGACTTTGCCCACTTGCCTATCTTCCGGTAAAGTGTACCGATATTACCCAAAATAAGGGCTTCCTCCCGTTTTCTTCCACTCTTTTGGGCAATAGTTAGACCCTTCTCAAGATTTATAAGGGCCTGTTTATAATCAGAATAAGCGAAATTTAGATTCGCAATGCAGTTATAGCAGATCAATATCTCCCCTTCATCGCCTAAAAGCCGAAATGAGGAAAGACTATCCTGGAAGAAGTCTTCTCCCCCTCTATAGTCACCTAACTGAGCAAGCGCTCGGCCTAACATCCTTTGAGAGAGTCCTATTATCCTATGTTGTCCAGTTTGCCGGTAGGACTCATACACCTTCATACTAAGGTCTCTGGCCTCTTCACTCCTCCCCATCTCCAACAGCACATTGGCCACAAGTAACTGTGCTTCGGCCAATTCTATCTCATCCCCCAACTGAGCGAAACTGTCCTCTGCTTCCCTTGCCTCCTTGAGGGCTAAATCAAGTTCTCCACTCCGCAGATAACAGAAGGCTAAATCCTTCTTAATTTTTGCCTTCTCTTTGGACCTTGCCTTCTTCAGAGCCCTTTGGTAAAGCCCTATCGCCTGGGAGAACTTCCCACGGCCCTGATAATCCCTGGCCGATTTAATTAGCTCTGCAAGTTTTTCCATCTATCTCCCTCTCAATGGAAAAAGCTATCTGTTGAATATCATCTGCCAGAATAGGTAGAACCTCGTCCACCAGTTGAGGGATTGATTCCTTTGCTTAATAGGGTTTCTATGCCCTTTCTGATAAGATGGTCTCTGAGCCGAACTAATAGGAAAATGTTTTGTTACAGAATAATTGGTAGAATCAGATATCCCCTGGTTATCTCCTCCCGATGAGCCTGAACCACCCTTGCCTGAATGATACCACCAATGCCACGGCTCGGCGGCCATAAGCATACATCTCTCTGGCCCTGTGTTTGCGGATGCCCTCTTCACCGGCAAGAAGCTAAAAGCAGATAAAAGAAAGGCTATGCTCAATAAGATAATCCCAAGCTTTTTCATCATCTATCACCTCACAGAAGAAAATCCCCCGTGGGAATCTTATTGTAAAAAATAACAAATGATGGTTAGGCAAAAAGTTAAAATTTGTTTTAACACGTTCCAGGTGCGAAATGCAACTTATTGAAATATAAATATGTTATATTTTGGAGTCTAGCCAGTTATAGCTCTCAATCGGACTTTTTGCCGTACCATCACAAATCCCTTGCAGAAAGTCAAGGATTTTTTGAGCTGAGCTTATTTGCGATGTAGGTTTTTTGAGGTAAGATAGACTCTTAGCCCGGCTCATTCATTCATAAACTGATGGCCAATTGACATAACCTTTTCAGTTTTAAGATGTAGGGACAGACCTTCAGGTCTGTCCGCTTTCTGCGGACAGGTCTAAAGACCTGTCCCCACAGCCAAGGCATATAACAATTTGGGGCTTGGTGCTAATTTATGAATAGATCGGGACCAATTCCTTCTTCATATAGCTCAGGCTAATTACAATCCTGGGCCGAAAAGGAAGGACGGTTTTAGCGGCGGAATCTCCTTTACCCCACGCCCTGTTTTCCTTCTACCTTCCCAGTGCCATATATATTGCATGGCATCTTTTTTGTTTGACTTATTCGGGCCGATGAGTTATTTTCCCTGTGTCAAGGAGGAATTGATGTTCAAAGGATCTCTCGTGGCCTTAGTAACCCCCTTTCAGAACGGCCAGGTTGATCAAGAAAAGCTTAGGGAGTTGGTAAACTTCCATCTGGAGAGAGGAACAGACGGACTTGTTCCCTGTGGATGCACTGGGGAAGCTTTTACCCTTAGTTTTGAGGAGCGGGGGGAGATAATTAAGGCTGTGGTGGAGGAGGTTAGGGGGCGAATTCCGGTTATTCCGGGAACAGGCTCATCCAGCACCCAGGTAGCTATAGAGCTCACCAGAGAGGCCAAGAGGAGAGGGGCTGATGGGGTTTTGGTCATCTCTCCTTTTGGCAACAAACCAAATCCGGAGGGAATATATAACCATTATGCGCACATAGCGAAGGAGGTGCAGATTCCAATCGTCCTATACAATGTTCCCTCCCGCACCGGGAAGGGTATCCCTCCAGAGGTAGTGACTAAGCTATCCAAGATCTCCAACATTGTGGGAATAAAGGAGGCCAGTGGTTCCTTAGATCAGGTTTCCCATATTCTAAGTAGTTGTGAAATTACCGTTCTCTCTGGTGATGACAGTTTGACCTTGCCTATGCTTTCCATTGGCGCACAGGGGGTTATCTCTACAGTGGCCAACCTTGTTCCCCAGGACATGGCCGGTTTGGTTGATGCCTTCTTTCAAGGGGATTTAGAGAGGGCTAGGGAATTGCATTTTAAGTTATTCCCTTTGATTAAAGCCCTCTTTCTGGAAGGCAATCCTATCCCTTTGAAAGGAGCGATGAAACTTGCCGGTTTACTCAACGGGGAGCTAAGGCCTCCTTTAGCCCCCCTTTCTGTGGGAAATCTCGATTTCCTGAAGAGAGCGATGGCGGACTACGGTTTGATTGAGGGATGATCGAGGTAACGGTTTGTGGCGCAGCAGGGAGGATGGGAAGGAAGGTAGTGGGCCTTCTCTCTAAGGACAAGGGGTTAAAGCTCTGCGGGGCGGTTGAAGCCCCCGGGAACCATCTCTTGGGAAAGGATGTAGGGGAGGTGGCTGGGATAGGGCCTTTAGGGGTCCCGATCACCGATTCCTTGCAGGCCTCCAAGGGATTGTTGATTGATTTTACTACCCCTAACGCCGCCCTTGATCACCTCCAATACTGTGTAGGGAAAGGGTTGCCCATAGTCATTGGGACAACCGGCTTTTCGCCCAAGGAGGAGCGGAGGATTAAAGAGCTTGGGCCTCAGATTCCCTGTCTGGTTTCCCCCAATATGAGCGTGGGGGTGAATGTTCTGTTTGGGTTGATGGAGAGGGTGTCTCAACTTCTGGGCTCCGATTGGGATATAGAGATAGTGGAGGCCCATCATAGGTTTAAGGGTGACTCCCCCAGTGGCACGGCCAAGAGGCTGGCCGAGATCCTGGCCCAACATACTGGGGGCAGGCCCATCCAGGGAAGGAAGGGGAGGAGAGGGGAGGGGGAGATCGGTGTCCATTCTATTAGGGCTGGTGACATCGTAGGGGAGCATACGGTCATCTTTGGGGGGTTAGGGGAGAGGTTGGAGTTTACCCACCGGGCCCATTCCAGGGACTGCTTTGCCCGGGGAGCCCTCTTGGCTGCCAAATTTGTCGCCAAGGCACCCAATGGCCTTTACACTATGGCCGATGTGTTGAAGTTATAACAGTTCACAGAGGTTAGGGGGCGGATTATAAGTTCATAGTGTAAAAAATCGATTTTTAGACAGGATTGAGGGGATGACCAGAAACTTTGTGAATCTTGTTATCCTGTCAAAAAAGCCCCCCGTAGGCGGTTAAGTTAGAAAGAGGTAGGAAGGATGAAATATCTACTTGTTTTGTTCGGAATTTTTGTGCTGGTATTTGGGGGATGCGAAAAGGGGAAGAAGATAACCCCACCTGAGGAGCATACCTATCAGGTTGAGGGTGTGGTGGTGCGGGATCTAAACAGCGGGATGGATATAGCCTCGGTATCGGTGGAGAAGGACAGCATTCCATTCTTGGAGGCCCAGGTTAAGGTGAATGGCCACAAGTTGGGTCGGATAGATGCTACGGGGACTTACTATCTGATGGGTCCAAACCTTTTCCCTCCCCTTTCTCCCTGCTCGCTCTTCGTCTTCAGCGAACCGGATAGCTACACGGTTCAGGCGGTGGCGGTTATGCCGGGGGATTTTGGAATTACCTCACTATATCCATCTCCCCCACAGACCTATAGATATGGCACGACACCAATCCCTCATACAGAGTGGAGCATTTCAGATAGTGCCCGGGGATATTTCATCTCGGTGGTAGGAGTGGGAGAAGCTGATAGTGCCAAGGGGTTTACTCAGATTTCCCCTCATAATGAGAGATCAATCTCCATAATTAAAGAAACTTTTCAGAAAAAGGGCACAACCGAGCCCCTCCCTGGCCCCTATGTGGTCTGGGTGGTCGCCTACAACCGAAGCTTTGTGGGCTATTACGACATCCCCTTTCAGCTACCCGCTGGCCTTCCTGAGGGAAACGTCGAGAAAGGCCAGGGGACTTTTGGCGCAGGGGTGATAGCCGTTACTGATACTATCTGGGTAACCACAGGGGAATAGATGGGGTGATATTGTGAAGATTTCAAATTCCAAACAACAAAGTAGAGAGGTCTTAAGGATCTTTACCCACAGCACTCGGTCAAGGCAGGAATCCTGATGGCACCCCAGGTCCCGAAGGTCTGCGCAAATCTGTGTCCCAGGGAGTTAAATTCAAAGCGGAGAAAGGGAGGGAAAGATGGAGGACCCACGATATAAAAAACTTGCTGAAATATTGGTTAACTACTCTACCAAGGTAAAAGAGGGGGAGACAGTAGTTATCTCTTCAGGTTTTGACGGCATCCCTTTAGTTAAAGAGATAGCCAAGCTATGTTGGCAAAGGGATGCTTACCCCAGGTTCCATTGGGGTGACGAGAGCTTAACCTATTTGAGATACAAATATTCATCTAAGGAGGCCCTGTCCAAGGAGCCGGTGATTGACCTCTATGAGATGAAACATACCGATGTCTGGATAGGCCTTATGGGGAATCGAAATACTAACGCTTTAAACAATGTGGACAGCGAGAAGGTGGTCATCTCTCGCAAGGCGGCGATGAAGGTTTATAAGGAGAGGGTGAGAAACACGCGATGGAACCTCTGTTGTTATCCCTCTACTGGAATGGCTCAGAACGCCTTTATGTCCTTTGAGGAGTTTGAAGATTTCATCTTCGGAGCGACGCTCCTCGATTGGGAGAAGCTTTCCAAGGAGATGGACCCCTTGGTTACCCTCTTAACCGAGGGGAAGGAGGTGAGGCTGGTAGGGAGGGAGACCGACATTACCATGGGAATTGAGGGAAGAAAAGGGCTCAAATCGGATGGCACAAAGAATATGCCGGGGGGGGAGGTATTTACCTCGCCGGTAAGGGAAACGGTGGAGGGATATGTCTATTTTGACTTTCCAGCCAGACAGGTGAAACAGGTTAAGGATATAAGGTTATGGTTCAGGAAGGGGAAAGTGATCAAGGCTACAGCCAGTTCTAACGAGGATTACCTTCACCAGGTTTTGAAGACCGATAAGTTGAGCAATTCCCTGGGAGAGATAGGGATAGGGACGAACTACGGAATAAACAAGTTCGTTGATAATACCCTCTTCGACGAGAAGATGGGGGGAACAATTCATCTTGCCTTAGGGGCAGGAATAAAGGAATGCGGTGGTGATGACCGATCGGCAATTCATTGGGATCTCATTAAGGATATGCGCCAAGGAGGAGAGATCTATATCGATGGGAAGCTGGTGCAGAAAGATGGCAAGATGCTTATCAAGGGATAGGAAAAATTGGGCTTAGCCCTTGGTTTCTCCTTCTGTCTTTCGGCCACCATTGCCTTTCTCCTTACCAGTTGGATCAAGGGATGGGCGTTGAGAAAGGGGATGGTGGATCGACCTGGGGGGAGGAAGATCCACCATTCCCCCATCCCTCTTCTCGGCGGAGTGGCACTTTACTTTACTTTTTTGGTGATTTTGGTTATTCCGTTTATCTTCTGGAGGGGGTTCTTCTCTCACGGGGAGAGATATCTGGAAGGGATAATCATCGGTTCGACCCTTATCTTCTTTTTAGGGCTGTACGATGACCTCAAGCGTGCATCACCAGTCTTGAAGATAGGGGTTCAGATAATTGCGGGCCTTGTGCTGGTCAATTTTGGCCTGGGGGTAACCTTTCTCAGCAATCCATTCCGTCACCCTCTTTATTTAGGTGCGTGGGGGATACCTTTTACCCTATTGTGGGTTGTCTTCATAACCAATGCAATCAACCTAATCGATGGCTTAGATGGACTGGCTGCGGGAACCTCTATAATCGTTGCTTTAGTTCTGCTGACCGTAGGATTGATGAGGGAGGGGTATCTCACTCCGTTTCTCTGTGCTGGAATAGCAGGAGGGTGTCTCGGGTTTTTGAGGTACAATTTCCCCCCGGCACGCATCTTTATGGGGGATGCAGGCAGTATGCTCTTGGGTTTCCTGCTTGCCTCAATCTCCTTGATCAGGCCACTGAAGACTGTAGCTGCTGTGGCTCTATTCGTTCCTATTGTGGCTTTAGGGGTGCCAATTGTGGAGTCATTTACCACGATAATAAGACGCTTCTGGAGGAGGAGAAGCATCTTAGCCCCAGACCGAGGCCATATTCATTATGTCCTTTTAGATCTTGGATTTACTCCAAGAGTTACCGTTATCACCCTTTACCTTATCTCCGGCCTTTTTGGGCTGGTCTGTATAGGCTTTGTCACAGCTAACCCCAGGCTTATGGTTATTCTTTTCGTTGCCTTAACTATGGCCAGTCTGATAGCGGTTTTGGGGCTTCATAATATAAATAACGGGAGAAAGAAGGAAAATGGCTAAGTTCGTCTTAGACTTTGAAAAGCCTATCGTGGAGTTGGAGAAAAAGATTGAGGATATGAAGGAGTTTAGCTCAAGCTCAAATATCGAGCTCTCCTCAGAGATTGCTATCCTGGAAAAGAAGTTGGGGAAACTTCAAAAGGAGATATACTCCCGCCTCACCCGTTGGCAGAGGGTGCAGTTGGCCCGTCATCCGGATCGTCCCTATTCATTGGATTACATAAAGCTTATGGCCGAAGATTTCGTTGAACTCCATGGAGATAGACTTTTTGGTGATGACAAGGCAATCATCGGCGGCTTAGCCAGATTTAGCGGCCGTTCCTGTATGTTCATTGGTCATCAAAAGGGAAGGGGAACAAAGGAGAACCTTTTCCGAAATTTTGGGATGCCTCATCCAGAAGGTTATAGAAAAGCTTTGAGGTTGATGCAGATGGCCGCCAAATTCAAGAAGCCGATTATCATTCTTGTAGATACTCCAGGGGCCTATCCAGGGATAGGTGCTGAGGAGAGGGGACAGGCTGAGGCCATAGCCAGGAACCTAAGGGAGATGTCTAAGTTGCCAGTTCCAGTGATTATCTCTATTGTGGGAGAGGGGGCAAGTGGGGGGGCTCTGGGGATCGGGGTGGGGGATGTGGTGCTGATGATGGAAAACTCTTGGTATTCGGTTATCTCCCCAGAGGGCTGTGCGGCCATCCTCTGGAGGGATAGGGCGCAAGCTCCTCAGGCGGCCGAGGCTTTAAAGGTGGCCTCCGCGGACCTAAGGGACTTAGGGGTGATAGATAAGATCGTTCCTGAGCCTCTTGGCGGAGCTCATCGGGATCCGCCTCAAGCGGCGAGGATATTAAAGGCAGAAATTTCCAGGGAGTTGAACAAATTAGTGAAGCTCTCACCGGAGGTGCTCATCAAAAGGAGGTTGGAGAAACTTCGCGCAATGGGGGTCTTTTCCGAATAAGGGATTCCATAAGGATGGTGAGGGTTAATGGAAGGGACTGAAAGGAGTTGAGGTATGGTCGAGGAGACGGATCTCCTAATAATTGGAGGCGGTCCCGCTGGATATGTAGGGGCCATAAGGGGTGCCCAATTGGGGGCTAAGGTAACGTTAGTGGAGAAAGGGGAGGTGGGGGGAGTTTGCCTCAATCAGGGCTGTATTCCCACCAAGGCCCTCCTCTCGATTGCCGAACTGTACCATAGATTGCAGAGCCTTTCCTCCTTTGGCCTGAGAGCAGAAGGTATTAGCCTCGATTGGGATGGGGTTTTAAAGAGGAAAGATTGGGCGGTAAAGAGATTGGTAGGGGGGGTAAAGCACCTTCTGCGAGCTCGTCGGGTGAGGTTGGTAGAGGGGGTGGCCCGATTTTTGCAGCCTCATCTTATAGAAGTAGAAGGTAAAGGTAAGTTCAAGGCTAAAAAGATAGTTGTGGCCACGGGCTCCTCTCCCGCCCAGCTCCCCATTGCCGGGCTGGAAGGCCCCGGGGTTTTGAATAGCGACTCTGCCCTAAGCTTGGAGCAACTCCCTGATAGCCTTCTTATCATAGGTGGGGGGGGAATTGGGGTGGAGTTTAGTTTTATCTTTCGCTTTTTCGGATGTGAGGTCTTTCTGGTTGAACTTATGGATCACATCCTCCCGCGGGAGGATGAGGAGCTCTGTCTCCAATTGGAGAGGGTTTTACGGAAGGAAGGGGTAAAGGTATATACAGGAACTCAGGTAGAGGAGGTGTCGTATAAAGATGGGTTGTATTCTGCTTCCCTCCAAACGCCTACAGGGGGATCTAAGGTCACTGTGGAGAAGATACTCTTAGCTCCCGGAAGAAAGCCCTATTTTGAGGGATTTGGCCTGGAGGAGATGGGGATAAAAATTGCTGATGGAGCCATCGGGGTCAATAGGCTTTTACAGACAAGCGTCCCCCACATCTATGCGGCGGGGGATGTTATCGGCGGCTACCTTTTAGCCTATGTGGCCTCCCGCGAGGGAGAGATCGCTGCTGAAAATGCTCTGGGGGGAAGGGTAGAGGTAGATCATAGGTTCGTTCCCAGATGTGTCTTCTCTCGGCCAGAGCTGGCTTCGGTGGGAGTTACGGCGGAGGAAGCTGCCAAGCTTGGCTATGAGGTAAGCATAGGCAGATTCCCTTTTGCCGCTAATGGGAAGGCTATAGCGGAAGGGGAGGTGGAAGGGTCAGTTAAGGTAGTGATGGAGAGGAAGACCGAGAAGATCTTAGGTATCCACATCTTAGGTCCAAGGGCAACAGACCTGATTGCTGAGGCAGCATTAGCCCTCCAGATGGAAGCTAAAGGCTCAGATTTTGTGCGTACATTTCATCCCCATCCCACCCTTTCTGAGCCCCTAAGGGAGGCATCGTTGGCGGCGTTAGGCCGTCCTCTGCATATTTTATAAAAGGGAGAGATGATGGAGCAAAAGGGGCAGATCTCACAAGTAGACACCAGCGGAATCGAGCACAAGATTGTGATCATAAGCGGTAAGGGAGGGGTGGGCAAGAGCACGGTAGCAGCCAATCTGGCCTACTCCTTTGCTCAAGAGCAGGGGACGAGGGTAGGACTTTTAGATGTAGACATTCACGGGCCAAATATCCCCAAGCTCCTGGGATTAGAGGGGAGAAGGTTGAATATGGTAGGAGAGAGGATTCAACCGGTGAGCCTTTTGCCCAATCTCTTGGTGATCTCTATGGCCTTTCTCCTTCCCGATGCCAATTCTCCGGTGATCTGGCGAGGGCCGCTAAAGATGAAGGCAATTAGGCAATTCTTAGAAGATACCAACTGGGGAAAACTTAATTACTTGGTGATCGACCTCCCCCCAGGTACAGGGGATGAACCCTTGAGCATCGGCCAGCTTATTGGTGGGATTGATGGGGCGATAGTGGTAACTACCCCTCAGGAGGTTTCCCTTCTCGATTCCCGCAAGGCGGTAAACTTCGCCCGCGCGCTGGGGATGCCTATTATGGGGATCTTAGAGAATATGAGTGGCCTCATCTGTCCCCACTGTGGAAAGAGGATTGAGCTCTTTAAGGTGGGGGGAGGAGAGCGGGCAGCGCTTGAGCTGGGGGTTCCTTTCCTGGGGAGGATTCCAATTGAGCCAAAGATCGTGGAATCGGGGGATTCAGGCAAACCATTTGTAGAGTCATACAAGGATTCGGAAGCGGCCAGGGCATTTGCTGAGATAGTGAAGAGGTGCGTGGAATTCGTGGGCTCAAGAGGGAACCCCAAAAAGGGATGAAACCCCTCCCCGGTTAGGTAAGGAGGTTCTATGCTATTGGATTCCGTCCTGGAAGCGGTGGGGAAGACTCCACTTATCCGATTAAGCAGGATCTCCTCTGGGAATGTCTTTGCTAAGGCGGAGTTCCTCAACCCAGGGGGGAGCATCAAAGATCGGGTGGCCAAACATATCATTGAATCAGCAGAGGAGGAGGGTAAACTTCAGTCTGGGATGACCATTATTGAGGCCACCTCTGGGAATACAGGGATCGGGTTGACCCTGGTTGGTAGGCAGAAGGGCTATCGGGTGGTCTGCGTGATGCCTGAGAATGTTAGTGAGGAGCGGAAGAAGATCATTCGGGCCTTTGGAGGGGAGATCATCTTTACCCCTGCTGAGGAGAGCCTCTTGGGCAGTTTGAAGAGGATGGAGGAGATCACTCGATCAGAGCCCCAAAGGTACTTCGCGGTTAACCAATTTGTCAACCCTCACAATCCGGAGGTCCATTATCAACAGACCGGCCCTGATATCTGGAAGGATACAAAGGGGGAGATAGATATCTTCGTGGCTGGAGTCGGCAGTGGCGGATCCCTCCAGGGAATAGGAAAATTCTTAAAGGAGAAGAGGGCTAGCATAAAGGTTGTGGCTGTGGAGCCCAAGAACAGCGCCGCCCTCTTAGGGAGAGAACCGGGGCTTCACCAAATTCAAGGGATTGGTGATGGCTTCGTCCCCGATGTCCTCGATGTTAACCTTGTAGATATGGTGATTACCGTCTCAGATGAGGAGGCAATTGAAACCACGCGGAGACTTTCCCGTGAAGAGGGACTGCTTGTGGGAACCTCCTCCGGGGCCAATGTTTTCGCGGCCCTCAATATGGATAATGGACAAAACAGAGTGGTAACCCTACTGCCCGACCGTGCAGAGCGATATTTTAGCACCGCCCTTCTTTAAGCCCTTCTGCCCTCTCGGCTGCAATCGTTGGAAGGTGACGGCTTTTGTGGGTAAGCAGGGGATTCCTTAGAATCGGAAGGATGTGACCCATCTCACTAAGGTATTTGGGCACAGAATAAGCTGGATCGAGGGGATAATGTTAGATTCCCCTTGGTTCTTCTTTTTAGGGGATATCAGAAAGGTGTTAAGGAAAGAGGTCTTATTTGGTTTGGTTCTTTTGGGTTTTCTTCTCGTAGCTTATCCTGCTTTGGGAGGATACAATGGGGTATTGGGGGAACTTTTCTTTCACCACCTTCCAAGTGCCAGGGCAGAGGCGATGGGAAGGGGTTATGTGGCTATTGACGGGGATCTCTTTGCCAATTTTTATAATCCTGCCGGCCTTGCCTCGGCAAGGGGAGCCTTGGTTACCGGTTCTTACCTACCTAGCCCTCTTTTACTGTTGAAGAAATCTTCCCTCAGCTTTATTGGTGGTGGCTTTCAAATAGGGGATTATGGGGTTGTCGCTCTGAGTAGGTGTCACCTCAGTTTTGGAAGGAGGTTACTTTGGAATTTTGACCACCAACGGATTGAGGAATTTACACCTGGTGTATCCATGTATGCTTTGACTATGGCTACGGACTTGGAATCTTTTCTTTTCGGGGTGAACCTCAAGCTAATCCACCGAAGGTATGGATTTGATGACAACACAAACACTGGTCTAATGGACTTAGGGATTTTGAGGAACTTTTCACTTCAGGAAGGGGGAAAGATACAACAGGTAGCAACGGTGGGGGTCAGCCTCTTTAATTTTACCTATTCAAGCATTGGTCCCTCAGGTAATGAAGATGAACTACCGGTTATCTTCCGTTTGGGTGGTTCCTACCGAATCTCTTTGTTTGGGTGTTCTGTCTTAGAGAATTTAGAGACCTTTGATGCTTTGTGCCACATAGAATATCAGAAGTTGTTAAATTCTAAATACGAAAAGGGTATTAAAATGGGTGGGGAGTTCACTCTCTTGGAACTACTGATAGTTCGTTATGGTTATTATAGGCGGAGAATTGATGATTTAGGGCACCCGCAGGCCAATAAAAGCCTATTGAGTGGAAATACATACGGTTTTGGGGTGCGGATACCTCTAAGCCAACTGAGTGGATCCAAGATTCCACTTGACCTTAGGTTTGATATGGTCCGATTGCCTCAACCAAGTTATGTCAAAACGGGAACAACGGAGGGAAAGTTCTCCCAATATACCCTGAACCTTATTACTCAGGCCACTAAGGAGATTACATGTCATTGCGAGCGCAACGAGAATCTCAAAATACCGAATACCTGCTTAGAACTGTGGATTGCTTCGTCGCTATGCTCCTCGCAATGACACTTAAAATGGTAGCAATATGCAAACTATAATGTGACCTGAGTAATAACTTATTACCATGAAACCGATCTACCTTGACTACAATGCCACTACCCCTTTGCACCCCCAGGTCTTGGAGGCAATGCTCCCCTGGTTTAAGGGAAAGTTTGGCAACCCCTCCAGCTCCCATCCTTGGGGGGCAGAGGCGAAGAAGGGGGTGATGCGGGCCAGGGAGCAAGTGGCTCATCTTTTGGGATGTCATCCCGATGAGATAGTCTTCACCAGTGGGGGAAGTGAGTCGAACAATTTGGCCATCCGCGGGGTTGCCTTCTCCAACCAGGGAAAGGGAGACCACATCATCACCTCCCAGGTGGAGCATCCTGCTGTTCTGAATGTATGCAAGTACTTGGAGGAAAGGGGGTTTAGGGTAACCTATCTTCCTGTTGACGAATATGGGATGGTCGATCCAGCCTCAGTGGAGGGGGCCTTGACTTCAGAGACTATCTTGGTGACCATTATGCATGCCCAGAATGAGGTGGGGACTATCCAACCCATTGAGGAGATAGGGAAGATAGTCCACAGAAGAGGGATCATTTTTCATACGGATGCCGCCCAATCTGTGGGGAAGATACCCACCAAGGTCGGCGATCTCGGCGTTGACCTCCTCAGCCTTGCTGGTCACAAGTTCTATGGCCCTAAAGGGATAGGTGCCTTATATATCCGCCGTGGGGTGAGGGTTGAGCCGCTCATCCGGGGGGCAGATCAGGAGAGAGGGCTAAGGGCGGGGACGGAAAACGTCCCCCTTATCGTGGGATTTGGCCAGGCCTGTGAGATCGCTGCCCAGGGACTGGAGGGAAATATGGCCCATATGAGGAAGTTGCGAGATATGCTTTGGCAGGGCCTGAACCAGGAGATCCCAGATCTTAGGCTCAATGGACATCCCCTACGGAGGTTACCCAATACCCTAAGCGTGGGCTTCCCAGGAATCGATGCCCAAACCCTCCTCTCTGGGCTTGATCAGGTAGCTGCCTCTGCTGGGGCGGCTTGTCACACGGATGTAGCTGAACCATCGGCTGTTTTAGTGGCGATGAAGGTTCCCGCCCCACTGGCCTTGGGGACAGTGCGGTTCTCCGTGGGAAGGGAGAACACAGAGGAGGAGATAGAGAGGGCCATTGGCTACATCCTCCAGGTCTACCGGAGCATTAGATCTGGGGGAGAGGAGGAACCAAGGACGAAGGAAGTTAAGCTCACCCACCTCACCCATGGTCTGGGATGCGCCTGCAAGCTGAGGCCCCAGAACCTTCAGGCCCTCTTAAGAAATCTTTCCCTTCCCTCTGATCCCAGGGTGGTGGTGGGGAGGGAGACATTGGACGATGCCTGTGTCTATAAATCCCCTGCAGGTGAGCTTTTGGTGGAATCCGTAGATTTCTTTACCCCTGTTGTTGATGACCCTTATCAGTTTGGATCTATAGCTGCTGCCAACTCCTTAAGCGATATATATGCGATGGGGGCTAAGCCCCTCTTCGCCCTCTCTATAGTGGCATTTCCTGAGGGTAGATTGCCCCTCACTGTCTTAGAGGAGATCCTCCGCGGGGCTAAGGATAAGACCCAGGAGGCAGGGATAGCCATCCTGGGGGGACATACCATTGAAGATCCAGAGCCCAAATTTGGACTGGTGGTCACGGGAACCCTCACCTCTGGGAAGATAGTGACTAATGCCGAAGCGCAGGTGGGAGATTCCCTTATCCTCACCAAACCATTGGGACTGGGGGTGATAACCACTGGGATGAAAAGGGGGATTGTGGGGAAGGACCTAGCCGAAAGGGCGATCTCCTTGATGGGGGTGTTGAACCGGGCCGCCTCAGAGGCTATGGTAGAGGCCGGGGTAAATGCCTGTACTGATGTAACGGGGTTTGGCCTTTTAGGGCATCTAAAGGAGCTCACCCAAGCCAGTGGGGTGGAGGCTGAGGTATGGTTGGAGGAAGTGCCCGTTCTGCCTGGGGTCTGGGATCTGGTGGCTGCCGGGGCAATCCCCGGTGGCACGAAGGCCAACTTGAGTTTTTTGGCGGACTGGGTGGAGTGGGATGAGGGGATCCCTGATTCTGGTAGGTTGCTTCTCTGCGATGCTCAGACCTCCGGAGGGTTGATCATCTCCTTGCCTTCGGCCCAAAAGGGGGAGCTGTTGGAACTTCTTCGGAAGAAAGGGGTGGAGGGGGCGGTGGAGATCGGTCAGATCAAGGGGAAAGGTGAGGGGAAGATTAAAGTGAAAAGGAGGAAGGATGACAGAGGTTAGGGCAAAATGGACTGGGGATATGCAGTTTGTGGCCTGGGCCAACTCCGGACACGCGGTGGTGATGGATACGGCTCCCCAAGTGGGGGGGACGAATACCGCCATCCGCCCTATGGAGCTTCTCCTTGTAGGTTTGGCCGGCTGCACCGGGATGGATGTGGTCTCCATTTTGAGGAAGATGAGGGTTAAATTTGACCGATTCGAGGTCAGGGTAAAGGCGGAAAAGGCTCCCCAACATCCCAAGGTATATACCAAAATAGAACTCGAATATCTCATCTGGGGGAAGGATATACCTGAACAGATGTTTCAAAAGGCAATTAACCTCTCTCAGGAGAGGTACTGTTCGGCCTCGGTTATGTTGGGCAAGAGTGCCCAGTTAAGCCATACCTATAGGATCAACCCGGAGGGGTGATGCTCTGGACGGTCTTCAGGCACTCCCTGATTATCACCATCCTGGTCTTCGCTATGATGATCCTCGTGGACTATGTTAATGTCTCCACGAGGGGGAAGATGAGTAGCCTAATCAGGGGAGGGGTATGGAGGCAATATCTAACCTCCTCCTTCTTAGGCGCTACCCCTGGCTGCTTGGGAGCCTTTATGAACGTTTCCTTCTATGTCCACGGCCTACTAACCTTTGGCGCCCTGGTGGGTGGGATGGTGGCCACATCCGGGGACGAGGCATTCGTTATGTTGGCCCTCTTCCCCAAGAAGGCGATTTTGCTCTTTCTCATCCTCTTTGGTTTGGGCATCCTCCTGGCTTGGATAAGCGACCGGGTTGCCGGCCTGGTTAAGATAACCCCCTGTGAGGAGTGTAAACTTCAGGTTGTCCACACCGAGGAAGCGAATGAACCTCTGAGTTTGAGGAGGGGCTGGGCCAACCTAAGGAGTTTTTCCCTGCACAGGTTTATCCTCCTTGGCTTTTTCCTCTTGGTTCTCATTGGAGTTCTCCTGGGGATTGTGGGACCTGGGGGATGGAAAGGGTGGTTATTTGCTCTCATTCTTCTTTTGGGTCTGTTAGGTATGGTTACCTCATCTTCGCACTATCTTAAAGGCCATATCTGGGACCATCTCGTGGCTGAGCACATCTGGAAGGTCTTCCTCTGGACGTTTTTTGCCCTCTTGCTGGTGAAGTTAGGGTTGAAATACTGGGATTTGGCTGGTTTCATCCGTAACCACCAGATGTGGATCCTTCTCCTTGCCGCTATAGTGGGGGTGATCCCTGAGTCTGGTCCCCATTTGGTGTTCGTAATGATGTTTGCCCAAGGGCTTATCCCTTTCTCCGTTCTCCTGGTAAGTTCCTTAGTGCAGGATGGACATGGGATGCTTCCCCTACTCTCCTATACAGTTAAGGATTCTATCCTCATCAAGCTATTCAATTTAGGATTCGGCCTGATCTTAGGAGGTGGGTTGTATCTACTACACCTTTAGGGGGTAAATTAGAAAGAAATTAAGGGCCTGACTGACAAGTAGTCCTTGGTGAGTCCCGATGCACTAAGAGGGTGATGCCATTAGAGATTTACCGTAGGCTTAAATTAAAACCGGGTGACATTCTGCAAGTAGAAGAAAAAGGAGACGGTATCTTTTTGGTTCCACAAAAACTGATTCCCAGGGATCAAGCATGGTTTTTCTCTAAGGAATGGCAAGCAAGGGAGAGGGAAGCAGATGAGGATATTAGAGAAGGGCGATTAAGTGGTCCCTATGATAATATCAAGGATTTACTGAAAGATCTGAAGAGTTGAGGATGAGACTATATTTTACTGAATCTTTTAAAAAGGGATTACCAAAAGCTGCCCCAACAGATCCAAAAACGAGTGGATAAACAGTTGGGGTTTTTGTTAAAAGATCCCTCTTATCCCTCCTTAGGGTGCAAAAAGATGAAGGACCCCAGAGGGCTTTGGGAAGCGAGGGTCATAGGAAAGTATCGTGGTTTTCTGGTGATTAATCTGGGTAGAAATTTCCCACAGAAGCTTCAGGAGGTTAGTAAACCGGTGGGATTTTCAGCCTTTAAAAATGGTAGAAAATACTTGACAAAGGGGGGTGGGATTTAGTATCCTCAATTGACATCCCCATTATGAAATCCAACACCTTTTTCACCCAACGAGATGTAGTGGAGCGCGGTGAGGGGGGAGAAGACCGCCGGACACAAAGCGGAACCATTGGGCAGATTTTAATAGCTAAATATGGCCGGACTGTTGAGGGTTTGAGTTAAAGCAGTCCGGCTTTTTGGTTGCATCACAAGGTTTAGTGCGGGGAAAATCGGCGGTAAATTCCCCTGAAGCCCCTGGCTCGATCCTTTTGATATTTGAGAAGGAGGGTTTAAAATGGATAACCTTTCCATCAATGTGCTTAAAAAGCAATTGCAGTGGTCAACCATACCTGTGGGAAGAAAAACTGCTTTGTTGTTCCTTCTTGTCGCAACTGTGGTTTCCCTGAGCTGTGCCCCCTCAATTGGTTTGAACCTGAAATCGGCAAGTAACTTGCCCAAAAAAGAAAAAACGGAGTTTTTCACTT
>JAOZPP010000103.1 GCA_029932675.1 bacterium | reverse complement strand
ACCCGAGGGGGTTAAACCCTTCTCTCATGAGCCGACTTTTTCAGCAACCTCTTTTCGAGATTGCTGGTTGATGCCCCACATGGTAACCGCTCTATATAGATCCTTTCTCCTGCAGCGAAATTGGTAGAAGCTGATCAACGATTATGGGAGAAGGGTCGAAGACCTGGAAGGGGGGCACTGGCACTTCAAAAAAGTGAAGTGTTCTATCTGTGTAATCCGCGGCACTTATTGGGTTGTTTGTATACGCCGCCTAAAGTCCACGGTCCTCTAATCAACAATAGTGAATTCCACCTTTCCCTCCGCGGTTTGGCCACTGTTCAGGTCCTCCACCTTTAGTGTTAGCCTGTATCTACCCTTCCTTGCCCTGCTCATATCGACCTCCAAATAACCAACCTCATCCACTGACCTCCCCTGATTGAGGGTGGATTGGACGATGGATTCCCACCGCTTGCGCCGGATGACCGATTTCAACCCATCCCAGAGGGAGGAGAACCTGCTCCGAGGCTGGGTAACCAAGGCAATCTCATAGCTTAACCTATAGTTGGTAAAGGGGGCCCTCTTCAAGTTGTAGATTTCGTAGTAGAGATAGGGGGATTGGTTTCTATGGTATTGGGAGGAAAATCGAGGAATGAGGTGCAATTCGCCCCTTCCGAATTTATCCTCCCCCTTGCGCGGACGGGATTTCTCCACCAAAGCGAGGTCGCTTAACAGAAGGTTTTCCCCTCGAAAATCCTTCACCTTTAAAGGAAGCTTCCTTATCCCCAAGTTCTTTGAGTTGAGGTCCTTGATGTTCAGCGCTAAATTATACCTACCTGGGGGGAGGGAAAGGGAAGATCTGTCCACAACCATCAGGTTAGGATTGGCCGTCTGTGTAGAGGGGAGCCGAAACTCGACATCCTCAGCTATCCTCTCCAGATCCTTCCAAAGGCTGTCAAATACCGCTATTCTCTTCTTCACCTTGGCCACAGGGAGATCTTCATTATCTTTTACAAAATCAAGCTCTGCGGGGGAGATACCCAAATAGACCTCCACATCGGTCCTCCCCTCTTCCCCCCGGAATTGATAGACGTAACAGAGGTATCTGAGGAGTTCACCCCCGTAGTCATAGCTGTAGTATTGGGGAAGGGTATTGGTGAGGGAGGCGAGGAGGGCTCCTGTGCTTTTCCGATAATCCCTTGGATTCCAATTCCTCGCCGGATAGGGGATGTCGTAGTTCCCATTGAGGTAATCATCCGCAAAGGTCAGCTCTACTGGTTGGGGGAGGTTTGAGTAGGACCAGACCCATTTAGGGGGGATGAGGCCCGATTTGATGGTCACATCGGGCATCACCCATCTCTGGGAGGTGGGCTCGCCGTACCTGATGCAAACCTCCCCCCTCCTTGTCCTCCAACCCGGCAGGTCCTCTTGAGGGACGGAAAAGTGCAGGTTGGCGTAGGTGACTCTGCTGTAGTGCTCGATCTGTCTTTCGTTTATAGCTGTGGTTGGGGTGGGGTCTCTCTCCTTCCAGAAACGGTGGAGGAATCCCTTCCTCCGGCTCCAGGGTAACCCTTGGAACTTCTTCCACTCCTCTCTGCTGGCTACCAGCCTAATGCTCCTATAGGGGACTATCTCCTCGGCTGTTAGCATCCAGCGGAAGGCTCTCTCAAACTCCCTTGCAGCTTCCTCCTCCCTTCTTATCTTGTGATAGAGATACCCCAAAAGTAGATGGGCCTTGCAGAGGGTGGAGTCGAGCTCTGTGGCCCAATGGAGTTTGAGCTCAGCCATCCTATACTCCTTCAGTTCTAAAAAGCAGAGGCCGAGGTGATAATAGATTTCAGGGGATGTGGGATCAACCTTCTGGGCGGATTCAAATGCTTTCTTGGCCTTGAGGAAATCCCCCCGGTCAAAGATCTTTAGGCCCTCTCTCTCCCAGATGAGGCCTATCTGATAGGGTGCTTCAAAGCAGAGGGAATCCAGTTCAAATGCCCTCTTAAACTCCTTGAGGGCTAAGTGTTGAAATCCCCTCTTGAGCAAGGTAAGGCCTAAGTTGAGATGATACTTGGAGTTTAGTGGTTCAAGCCTGGTTGCTTTCCTCAGTTCCTTTTCCGATTTGGCCCTGCTCAAGAGGTCTCCTCTCCTCCGATAGAGCTCACCCAGGAGATTATGAGCAGGGGCAAAATTGGGATCTAACCTAACGGCCTGCTCCAACTCCTTCGTCGCCCCCTCCACCCTCCCCTTCTTGTATAGCTCCACACCAGCCGTATAATGCTCTACCGCTTCATTATTAATTGGAGGAGGATGGTGGGCACAGGAGAGAAGGAGGAACAGTAAGATGATGTAGTTTGCTTTCATCTGTTTTAAAATACCCTTAAGGAAGCTAAATGTCAAGCTCTCTAACCCGATAGAGACACCCTTTTGATAGACGGAATTTAGGGGATGAATCCTGTTATCTTGCCGAAAAACCTCCCCATAGAGCAGCTCCTTATTTGGCTTGATTTTGAAAAACAATCTGTTTATATTCACTTCGAACCCCCTCAAAAAATGGATTCTGTTCATATCGGAAATATCTCCATCCTCAATAACGGCGTGGTAGAACCCTGTTCTCCCACGGTCAGATCAGAAAATTTGGCCACTTATTATCATGGTGAGAATGGCTTTGAGTGCCATATCCTGCTTGAGAACCAAGGGTTATTGGAAAGACTAAAATGCTCAAATCGTATTTGAAGAGAATATCTGAAATTAGCAATCGAGGAGATGCCAGAGAAGAAAGCTATTACTCTGCCCTTGCGGCGCTCTTGAATGAATATGCGAAGACAGCCATTCCCCTCCGTTCCGGCAGAAAAATCCAGATAACCACGCTACCGAAGAAAACCGAAGCCGGCAATCCTGATTTCAGAATCTGGGATGGATCACAGCATATCGTGGGATATGTTGAGGCCAAAGCACCAACAGTTGAGTATTTGGATCAGGTAGAGACTTCAGAGCAGTTGAAACGTTATCTGCACACCTTCCCAAATTTGATCCTAACCAACTTCTTTGAATTCAGACTTTACCGCAACGGCAATCTATTAGATAAAGTCCTTATCGCCAGGCCATTCACCATGCTTAAACTTGGGAAGATCCCACCGGTAGAAAGAGATGGGGAGATAAAGATGTTAACCCTACTGGAGAAATTTTTCTCCTTCTCTTTGCCTAAAGTCTATGATGCCAAAACCCTGGCAGTGGAATTAGCCAAGCGGACACGCTTTTTAAAGGATGAGGTTGTTGCGGAGGAGCTAAAAGAAGAGGAAAAGACGGGAAAGGGATTTATTGTAGGTTTTTATGAGGCATTCAGGAAATTTCTCATCAGCGGCCTCTCCAAAGAGGAATTTGCCGACCTTTACTCCCAAACCATCACCTACGGCCTTTTTGCCGCCCGCACCCGATCAGAGAACAGCTTCAATAGGAAACTCGCCTACGATAACATACCACATACCATTGGAATTTTGAGAGATGTCTTTAGTTTCATCTCCCTCGGCGATTTACCCCAGCAGATGGAATGGATTATTGATGACATTTCAGAAGTCTTGGCCGTTACTGATGTAAGAAATATCCTCCACCAATATTTTCACGAAGGCAAGGGCAAAGATCCTATTGTTCATTTTTATGAGACATTCTTGGCTGAATACGACCCTCGAACGAGGGAAAAGAGAGGGGTCTATTATACGCCAGAGCCAGTGGTCTCCTATATCGTCCGTTCCTTGCATCATATTCTGAAGGAACATTTCAACAGAGCGGATGGGTTCGCCAGTGAGTCGGTTACCGTCTTAGACCCCGCGGCAGGGACTCTTACCTTCTTGGCTGAAGCAGCCAAGTTGGCAATGGAGGAATTCGTCTTCAAATACGGGGAAGGCGGAAGGAAGAGTTTGATCAAAGAGCACATATTGAGAAACTTCTACGCCTTTGAACTGATGATGGCCCCCTATGCAGTGGGCCATCTGAAGATGTCCTTTCTTCTGGAAGAGTTGGGCTACAAACTCGCAGAGGATGACAGGTTCAAACTCTACCTCACCAATACTTTGGAGATGGAGGAGCTCGCCCAAACCGAGCTTCCTGGTATGGCCTCGCTCTCCGAGGAATCCCATTTGGCAGGAGAAGTAAAAAAAGAAAAACCTATTCTGGTCATACTCGGTAATCCCCCGTATTCGCGAATATCTGCAAATGTGGGGGAATGGATGGAGGATTTGTTGAAAGAAGGCTATGTCCGCTCCGATGGAGGTAAAGATGATGGCTATTATAGAGTTGATGGTAAGCCTTTAGGTGAGAAAAAACTTTGGCTTCAAGACGATTATGTCAAGTTCATCCGTTTTGCCCAGTGGAAGATAGACCAGGCGGGGGAAGGAGTTTTGGGATTTATCACAAATCATAGTTATCTGGATAATCCAACCTTTCGAGGGATGCGGCAATCCTTGATGAGCAGTTTCAACGAGATTTATATCTTAGACTTGCATGGCAACAGCCTGAAAAAAGAGAAATGCCCTGATGGCTCTAAGGATGAGAATGTTTTCGATATTCGACAGGGGGTAGCTATCGCTCTTTTCATAAAAAAGAAGGGGGCAAAGAAAGAATGCAAGGTATATCATTCAGAGATTTGGGGATTGCGAGAGGGAAAATATGAATGGCTTTTGGGAAATGGAATGAAAACAACCACATGGAAAAAGCTAAATCCAACAAGTCCTTATTATTTCTTTGTTCCACGAGAAGAAAAAGGGAGAGAAATTTATGAGAAATACTGGAAGGTAACAGATATTTTTCCTGTAAATTGCGTGGGCGTCGTTACTGCACGAGACAAGTTTGTAATTGATTTTGATATGAGAGCTTTAAAGAGGCGGATTGCTATGTTTAGAAATCTATCAGTGCCCGATGAAATCATTAAACAATCTTTCAAATTAAAGGATACCAGCACATTTAAGCTCAGAAAATCGCGAGAAGCTCTGTCCAAAGACGAAAATTGGGACGAATACTTTACGGAGATTTTATATCGTCCTTTTGATAAAAGGACTATCTTTTACACAAATATAGTTGTTGAAAGACCGCTTTTAGAAGTTATGGGCCATATGTTGGAGAAGAATTTGGGGCTGTTGACTACCAGGCAGCAAAACAAAGTTGGATTTTATCATGCTTTGGTTTGTGAAAACATCGTTGAATCGTGCGCAGTTTCAAACAGAACGAGAGAAATAAACTACCTCTTCCCTCTCTACCTCTACCCAGACACAGAAGACTCTCCGAGCCACGCCAGAAGAGGCACGAATGGCACAATGATGATGATATTTGAGTCAACAAAAACATATCGCTCCAAAAAGCCAAATCTAAATCAAACGCTTGTCGAGTCCCTAACAAGAACTTATGATAAAACACCAGCACCAGAAGAGATTTTCTATTACATCTACGCAGTCCTCTATTCCAACACCTACCGCACAAAATACGCTGAGTTCCTAAAGATCGATTTCCCAAGGATTCCCTTTACGAAAGATTACAATCTGTTTAACAAAATGGCAGAATATGGAAAAAGGCTTGTTGAGCTACATCTTTTAAAATCATCAAGACTTGACCCCACCCTTGCTAAATTCCAGGGCAAGGGAGATGAAAAAGTGGAAAAAATAAGGTATGATGAAAAAGAATGGCGTGTCTATGTAAATCCGAGCCAGAATTTTGAGGGAATTCCAAAAGAAGTCTGGCAATATCAGATCGGTGGCTATCAGGTTTGTCACAAATGGTTGAAAGATAGGAAAGGGAGAAGGCTGTCCCTTGATGACATAAAACACTACTGCAAGATTGTTACTGCCTTAAAAAAGACCATAGAAA
The DNA here is from genome assembly GCA_029932675.1 of bacterium. GTDB lineage: Bacteria > SM23-81 > DAOVCL01 > DAOVCL01 > DAOVCL01 > DAOVCL01. The sequence continues at coordinate 118 of JAOZPP010000103.1, read as the reverse complement.
TCCAAAAAGAGATAGATGATCTGTATCCTGAAGTTGAAAAACATACGGTAGATGTGAAAATTTAAATAAGGTCAAATGACCTCCTCGTCCTTGACAATGAGGGGAAGGTAGTTTAACT
>JAOZPP010000059.1 GCA_029932675.1 bacterium | reverse complement strand
CTTGACCCTGAAAATTTTTGCATTTTCCCCTTGCCAAATCATAGCTGGTCTACAATGTCAATGCTTTTGGGCCTAATGGCCTTGAACCCGCACCAAAGTGTAGTAGAAGTTGGCCCTCCCTTTGTGCAGTTGGCGTTTTAAAAATTCGTTGAACTCAGTTGTATCCTCCAAGGGGATTCTTCTTGACATATTCGGATTTGGTGAGTAATTTGGTAGATGATGAAGCAGAGATTGGACATACTCATTAAGGGTGCTGCGGAGCTCTTAACCCTGAATTCTGGGCTAAAGGGCCCGCGCAGTGGAGATCAGATAGGTGAACTGGGTCTCATCCACCAGGGAGCGGTGGGAATTAAGGGGGATAGGATCGTCTGCGTGGGGACTACAGACCAGCTCCTAAGGGAAACTGAGGTTGACGAAAGGACGAGGGTAATAGATGCCTCCGGAAAGGTAGTTACCCCTGGATTGGTGGACCCTCATACCCATCTTTGCTTTGCCGGAACAAGGGAGGATGAGTTTGAGGAAAGAATTAAGGGTGCAACCTACCAGGAGATAGAAGCAAGGGGGGGAGGAATTAGGGCCACAGTGCAAAGGGTTCGCCAAGCCACAAAAGAGGAGCTTATACAGCTTGCCCTTCCCCGGTTGGAACGGATGTTAAATTATGGAACTACAACTGCTGAAGTAAAAAGTGGTTATGGTCTAAATTTAAACGATGAGTTGAAGATTTTGGAGGCGATCAAAGAGTTAAACCACTCACAACCAATCGAACTCATCCCCACATTCTTGGGAGCTCATCAGGTGCCTGAAGAATATAGGGAAAGGAGGGGTGACTACATAGAACTTCTTACAAAAGAAGTCATCCCCCAGGTGGCGGAAAGAAGGTTGGCAGAATTTTGTGATGTCTTCTGTGAGGAGGCAGCTTTCAACAGGGAAGAGTCCGAAAAGATACTTTTGACCGGCAAGAGATTTGGATTGCGCCCGAAGATACACGCCGATGAGCTTTCTCCCTATGGGGGAGCGGAGTTGGCTGCTGAGGTGGGGGCGATAAGCGCCGACCATTTGGTTTACACATCCCCACAGGGAATGAAGAGGATGAAGGAAACCGGGGTGAGCGCAGTCCTCCTTCCCGGAACATCCTACTTTCTTAACTCGCCCCGGTATGCACCAGCCAGAGAGATGATCCAAGAGGAAGTGCCAATTGCCCTGGCTACAGATCTCAACCCAGGAAGCTGTATGACTGAATCAATGCCTCTTATCATAAACTTAGCCTGCCTAAAACTTAAACTCACCGCGGCAGAGGCGATAGTGGCCGCTACCATAAATGCAGCCTGGGCCATAGGCAGAGGAGAAAATATAGGTAGTCTGGAAAAGGGCAAACTCGCTGATGTCATCATCTGGGGATTTCCCCATTATCGCATCTTACCCTACCATTTTGGAGTGAACTTGGTTGAAATGGTGATTAAGGCAGGGAGGGTAGTTGTGGAAAGGAGGGGAAGGAGTTGAAGAGAATACTCCTTTTCCTCCTCCTCACTATCTTTGTCTTTGGCTGTAGCTATTATTCCTTCTCCGGCTCCACCCTTCCCTCTCATATCAAGAGCGTGGCTGTACCCCTCTTTACAAACCAGACCACTGAATATGGGATAGCGGATAGGCTCACCGAAAGCCTCATCAACGCCTTGGTGAGGGATAATACCCTGAAAGTCGTCCCTGAGGGGAGGGCTGACTCCGTTCTGCGGGGAAGTGTAGTGGACTACAAAAAGGAGGCCTATACCTACGATGAAAACGAAAATGTGAAGGAATACATTGTGCGCGTCTATGTAACTGCCTCCTTTGAGGACCTGCAGAAGAAGAAGGAGCTTTGGAGGGAGGAGAGATTAGAGGGATGGGGGACCTATCTTGCCCAGGGGGAGACTGAGGCTGATGCCCAGGAAAGGGCAATAGCTAAACTTTCCGATGATCTCCTCAACAAAATCGTTGCTGGATGGTAAGTTTAGCAATTTGGATTTGATATTAACCCGAATTATTCATAAACCGCTTGTGAACGCTGGCTTTCACAGACAGCCACAATTAAACAAAGGTAACTGATTGCGGCACCTAAGCGAAGTGAATGGACAATCTCCGCGCCTAGGCGGTTGTATTGATACAGCCTTTCTTAAAAATTTCCTCCCCTTTGGTGGTTTCGGTCTTTTCTCGCATAATTCAGGGTGAAAACCCGCGCCTAAAAGAATCAGGTTTACAGCCCACGGCCCGATTTGGTAAAGATCATATGTAGAGCTATCAGAAGGAGTGCAATCCCAAATATCTTCCTAAGAAGCTGGTCAGAGAGCCCAACGGCCATCCTTGCCCCAATTAGACCGCCAACAAAGAACCCTAAACAGACAAAGGCAGCAACCGTTAGGTTAACATACCCCTGCCTATAGTAGGTCCAAGCAGCAAGCAGCCCAATGGGAGGGACCAAGAGGGCCAACGTCGTCCCCTGTGCCTGATGCTGTGTCCAACTAAAAAGGTAGATCAATGCTGGGACGATGATAACCCCTCCCCCGATGCCAATCAAGCCACTGATGGTTCCAGCGATCAGACCAAGTACTATATAAATAAGAACATCGACCAATTTCATCCTCCGTCAAGTTAGGGCAGAGTTTTCGTCCATTAGCATCTTATAACCCCAAAAGTTTCTCATACTCTCCAGGAGTCTCCAATATCTCCACTGCTCTCTGCACCTGTTTATCGCCCTTCACCACAGTCTCTTCGTAGACGGCCTCCTCGCCCCAGAGCTTGGAAACGATCTCCCTCTTGATGCCCATCTTAATATAATCCAAGCTCTTCTCGAACTCCCTCTCCTTAGCTGCCTGAACTTTTGACCTTAGTTCCTCTATAATCCGCTTTGTATCAGTGCTATAATCGACTTCCTTCAGACTCTCCTCTAAATTTTCGAGTTGACTTTCAGCTTTGCTCGTATAATGGAAATCCTTTTCCTTCAAGAACTTCTTAAACTCGGATAACATTTCATCGGTGACTTCAAAACCCCTTCTCAAATCCTTGTGCTTCGTGGTATAGTCAACGGCGAAATCGAAGAAGAGCCCCTTCCTACTTAACTCCAACTCCAATAGGTTGAGCTTGGGAAGCTCAAGGACGACATCCGGGGTTATCCCCCCTCCTCCATAGACAGTTCTCCCCCCTTGAGTCTTGAAGACCTCCTCTCCTTCCACCTTGGTAGTATCCTTCTTCGCCTTCTCCTTCTTTTGGATACACCTGCCACTGGGGATATACCACTTGGCTGTGGTAATCTTTAAGGCCGTCCCCTCAAATGCTGTTCCTCTTCCCGGCTTAAGAACAGTCTGCACCGAGCCCTTTCCATAAGTGCGTGTCCCCAAGATGAGGCCACGGTCCCAATCCTGCACCGCCCCGGAGATTATCTCCGATGCACTGGCACTTCCGCCGTTCACCAAAATGATCAAGGGTTTATCCCCATAGAGGGGTGGAAACCGAGAATAAAACTTTCTATCCTGTCCCCTTAACCTCCCTTTGGTATATACAACCAGCTTACCTTCAGGCAAGAACAGATCTGATACATCAACCGCCTGACTAAGCAACCCCCCTGGGTTGTTTCTCAAATCGAGGATAAGGCCCTTTTGAGCCCTCCCCCCTATCTTTTTTAGTGCCTCTCTAATTTCCTCTCCTGCGTTTTCCGAGAAACGGGAGAGCCTTATATAGCCCACTCCATCAGCCACAATTCCAGCATAAGGGACGCTTCTTATCGTAATTATATCCCTGGTGAGGGTGAATTCAAGGGGTTCCTCCACTCCTTCCCTCTTTATAGTGAGAGATACTTTAGTTCCCTTTTGACCTCTCAGCTTCGTGGCTGCCTCTTGAGTAGTTATCCCCTTGGTAGACTCCCCTTCTATCTTCACCACCATATCGCCTGCTTGGATTCCTGCCTTGTAGGCCGGCCCACCTTCTATGGGGGAGATCACGGTGAGAATCCCTTCCCGCAGCCCAATGACCATACCTACTCCCCCATATTTACCATGGGTGCCAATCATAAGTTCCTTGTATTGCTTTTGCTCAAAGAACTGGGTATGGGGATCCAAAATCTTCAACATCCCCCTAATGCCGGCATAAATCAGATCTTTCGCATCTACATCCTCTACATAATTCTGAGTAATCTCCACGGCCACCCGATCAAGCAACCTAATCCCGGCATAGAGATTCTCACCACTGGCATAGAGGTGGGCACCTATCCAGCCAAGGAACAGCAAGCCGATTAGGCCGCCCACCCCCCAGATGGCATATAACTTCCTATTTTTCATTGTTCTCCCTCCTTCTCTCCTTTAGGAAATCGTTTACAATCTGCCTTATTTCCTCCCCTATCTGCCTCACCCCTCCCCTCCCGTCAATCAGTTTTACCCTCTTCTCCTCCTGAGCCAAAGCCAGGTAGCCCTCCCTTACCCTCTCATAAAATTTGAGACCCTGAGACTCCAACCTATCCGGTGACCTACAACCTCTCACCCTCTCCCAGGCCAGCTTTGGACTGATATCCAGAACAAAGGTGAGGTGAGGGAATATACCTTGAGTGGCTACCCTGTTTAGTCCCTTCACCACTTCCGCACCTATTTCCCTCCCATACCCCTGATAGGCTACAGATGAATCGATGAACCTTTCACAGATCACTAAAAACCCCTTTTGCAGAGCGGGTTTAACCACCTCTGCCACATGCTGGGAACGGCTAGCCAAGTAAAGGAAAAGTTCAGTTAGCCCAACCATCTCTGGATGGCTCCGGTCTAAAATTAACTCCCTGATCTTCTCTGAGATGGGAGGACCACCCGGTTCCCGAGTTACCAGCACAGGATAGCCCTTCCCTTTAAGGTAGGAGGAGAGGAGCCGCGCTTGGGTTGACTTCCCACACCCATCAAGGCCTTCAATGGTGATGAGATAACCCCTCAAAATTGGGTTGATTTCGTCCCCCTCCATTTTCTTCCCCTATATCTAAGATAATTGACAAAAGACCTTGAAGATTCGTCGATCCCTGTAGCCAACCAAATGCCCACCAGACCCAATCCAAACCAGAGCCCCAAGGCCCACGCCCCAAATACTTCAAATGCCAAGACACCCAATGTAGTAAGGGTCATCAACCATTTTATATCTCCAGCCCCTCTTAAGCTTCCCGAGATAACTATGTTTAAAGCCTTAGGCACCTGGATTATAGCCACTAAGCCAAGAACAAGTACCCCCAGATGGATTACCCTCTGGTCAGAGGTGAAGAGATACATAATCGGCTTGGCTAAGAAGAAGAGAACGGCAACAACACCCATTACAGTGATAAAAACAATACGACTGGAGATAGTTCCCACTTTTCTCGCCCTCTCTCCTTGATTAGCTCCCAAGTTTTTACCGGTGAGGATCATGGCCCCCATTCCAATCCCCTGGTAGAGCATAGAGATAACCGACTGGAGCCTCAAAAGAACCTGATGAGTCGCCAGGGCCACCGTGCTTACCCGAGCTGCATAGCTCATTACAAACATCTGACCGGTCACCCAGGCCATCTGCTCTACAGTTATCGGCACACCCATAAGAAGAAGCTGACGAGAGCTCCTCAGATTTACTGTCTTTAAGTCTCTTAGCCTCAGAGTAAGGACAGACCTATGGGTCAAAAGGAGAGTAAAGGTGATAGCAAAACCGATGCTATGAGCAAACCCAGTGGCTAAGGCTGCCCCCTTCACCTCTAAACGGGGAAAGCCAAAGAGACCATAGATCAAAATGGAGGTCAAAACGGCATTTATCCCGTTTACTACCAAGCTTACCAACATAGAGAGGTGAGTATCACCTGCCCCACGGAGAATACCAACTGATACGAAGTTGACAATGATTAAAGGCCCAAAGCAAGAAATAATCCTCAAGTAACCAATGCCCAGCGAAGCGGCCTGAGCCTCTGCCCCGAAGATGGTTTTAAAGATCACTGGGGCGGCAAAATACCATAGTGCAGAGATCCCTAAAGATGCCAAGCCACACATCATCACCGATTGCCCTAAAAAATGATTGGCCTCTTCCTTCCTTCCCCCTCCGAGAAGTTGGTTGACAATTATCGAACTGCCCATAACAAATGTCAAAAGGAGGGTGCTGGTGAAGATGATCACTTGGGCGGCCATTCCTACCCCAGCCAGGGCCTCAGCTCCCAGATGACCCACCAACATAGCCTCGATCATCCACATCACTGTCTGGGAGGAGAGGTCAATCATCGCTGGAAGGGAGGTCTTCAGCAGGGCTTTCAGGGGTGAACCAGGCAATGGACAAGCCTTTCAGTCACATAAAATTTTGAGGTGGCCAGAGCCACCTCAACTTCCCCTTAGCTTCGAGCGACCGCGACCCCTTTGCCTTTTGGAGTACCCCTTATTTTCTTGGGGGCAGTCTTCTTAATGAATTGTTCAACGAGCTCCTTGGCCTGGGAATCGGTAAACTGCTGAGGAGGAGACTTCATAAAATAAGCCGAAGGCTCAACGAGCTCCCCCGCTATTCCATTATCCATAGCCAGTTTACAACACCTGACTGCATCAATCACTACTCCGGCAGAATTGGGGGAATCCCAAACTTCCAGCTTGATCTCCAAATTTAAAGGAACATCCCCAAATGTCCTCCCCTCCAACCTTATATAGGCCCATTTCCTATCCTTTAGCCAAGCAACATAGTCGCTGGGCCCTATATGGACATTCTCCTCCCCCATCTCATAGTCCAATTGGGAGGTGACAGCAGATGTCTTGCTTATCTTCTTGGACTCCAGCCTTGACCGCTCCAACATATTGAGGAAATCGGTGTTCCCACCCACATTTAATTGACTGGTACGCTCTAACCTTACCCCTCTATCTCGAAATAGCCTCGTCAACACCCTATGGGCGATGGTAGCACCCACTTGAGATTTGATGTCATCTCCAATGACTGGGAGGCCCCTCTCCCTGAACCTCTCCTGCCAATATTTCTCCTTGGCAATAAACACAGGAATGCAGTTAATAAATCCACATCCGGCCTCAAGTATTTGCTCCACATACCATTTGGTAGCTTCCTCACTACCCACCGGCAGGTAATTAACAACCACATCTGTTTTGGTCTCCTTCAAAATCCCCACTATATCTGCCGTCGGGCCAGGGGCCTTCTCAATGATCTGGGAGAGGTATTTGCCCAGGCCATCATGGGTCATCCCCCTCTCCACCTTCACCCCCAACTTAGGGACATCCTTGAACCTGTAGGTGCAGTTTGGTCTGGCATAGATGGCCTCGGAAAGATCCTTGCCCACCTTGTTCTTATCAATATCAAAAGCTGCAGAAAATTCTATATCCCTGATATGATACCCACCTAAATTCACATGCATTAAACCAGGAACAAACTCATCCTCTTTCGCATTCTTATAGAACTCCACCCCCTGTACGAATGAAGAGGCACAATTGCCCACACCAATTATACCTACCCTAACCTTTCCCATCTGTTACCCCCTTTCTCAAATGGACAAGGTTTCAAATTTATGACTTCACTATATAAGCCTTTTGTTAGACAACAAAAAGCTCGGGAAAGCTATTTATTCTCAGTCTCAGTTACTTTTTCCCTTACCGCCTTCTGAAAGTAAAGTATCCTCTGAATCACGGTTACATTGGCAAAAATGGCTATGATCCACAGAACCAAACCCAAAAAGAGATGTGAGGTATAAGGGATGGCTCCAAGCATTGCCCCTATGGTCAAATAGGTCATTCTCTCTTCCCTCTTGAACACCCCTACCCGACAACTTACCCCCAACCCTTCTGCTCTCGCCCTCACATAACTGACCAAAATAGAGCCTAATAGGCCCAAAATGATCACCCAGAGAAGATAAGAATTTCTCCAATAGAGGGCCAAACCAAGGAAAATAAATCCTTCCGAATACCTGTCCACAGTTGAGTCCAGGAGGGCACCAATCCTGGATGATTGATTGATCCCTCGGGCTAGCTTTCCATCTAAAAGGTCGCATATCCCGGCTAAACCAACAAATAGTCCCCCCCAGAAGAAACTTCCGATACGGAAAAAGTTGCCAGCTAAGAGGCTGAAAAGGAGACCAAGAAAGGTGAGTATGTGGGGATGAACACCCAGCTTCTCCAAGAACCCACCAATAGGCTCTAAGAACCTAAGAAAACCATTTTTAATGCTATCACTCAAAAAGCTAAATTCGGCCATCTTCCCACCTTTTGGATTTTTTACCTTCCAAAATACTATCTCACCTACCCTTTGTCAAGGGAAAAGCTTTAGCCCCAATCCTAATTGTCATAATTTCTGGGAAATACCGCAAGGTGAAATTAGGAGACCATAATGTGCTCCAAAGTTATCAAAAGCAACACAAAATGGGAAAGCCCTATCATTCTACGGAGCTTATGCATATTATAAAACTATACCAACTGGTCAAATAATAAATTTCTAAATAACTTGAATGAACAAACGATCGGCAGTTTATAGCCCATATCCCACTTGACTCAGAAGGAAGAGAGTAGCTATAAATTTTCCCTTGACATAAGGGGAGATAAGGAATATCTTGATTTGTCAAAACCTTATGGGGAGAGGATATTATGAAGAGTTATAAGACGATAACAATGGGGGCCATAGCCTTTTCGCTTTTAGTAGGCGGAACCGCTCAGGGAATAAATAAAAAAGCGGGGACTACCGCCTATCAATTTTTGAAGATTGGCAAGGGGGCAAGGGCAGTAAGCATGGGGGGGGCAGCTACTGGAATGGCTGATGACGAAGGCGGCCTCTATTGGAATCCTGCTGGTTTGGTCCAAGTGAAAACCAGGGCAGCCACATTCTCCTATGACAACTATTTGGTAGATATTCAATCAGGCTTCTTAGGTTATCTCTCCCCCTATGGGGAGGGCGATGCACTGGGCATAAGCCTTATCTATATGGATTACGGGGAGATGGAGGAAAGGGATGATGAAGGAAAGAAGACTGGAAGCTTTGTGGCCAGCGATATGGCTCTATCTATTACCTATTCCAAGCTGATGAGGGCACACATATCTGTAGGAATCAGCGGGAAGATTATCTACGAGAGGTTAGGCGACTATGGCACATCAGATGGTTATGCCATAGACTTGGGGGGGCTCTATAGATTGGCCTCGGAAAGGACTCGGTTTGGTCTCATGGTGCAAAACCTTGGATTTCAAAGAACTGGATTGACCTCTAAGCATAAAGACCCCTTGCCAACTACCTTGCGGCTTGGTTTCTCCCATCGACTCAAAGGCCTGCCATTATTGATTGACCTGGATCTGATCAAGCCCTTAGATAACGATCTTTACTTTTCCCTGGGAGGAGAACTTTACTCACTCAAGCCTTTAATTTTAAGGCTGGGCTACAACCATCAAAGAAAAAGGGAGGACAAATCAAGCGGAGACAAACTGGCTGGGTGTTCTTGGGGCATGGGAATCCGCTGGAAGAAGTTTAGGTTTGACTATGCCTATGTTTTCTCCTACGCTTATTTCGGAGGGGATCATAGGTTTTCCATCTCCAAAAATTTTTAGGAGGAAAGTTGATTACAGAAGAATTAATTTGGCAGGCCCTACAAAATGTTTTAGATCCAGAAATCGGATTGAGTGTAGTAGATATGGGGCTGATCTATGAGGTAAAGGTTAAAGATGAAGGAAAAGTCTATGTGAAGATGACCCTTACCGTTCCGGGTTGTCCAATGCATGCCTTAATCGCTCAGAATGTAAAGAACGAAGTGGAAAAATTGGAAGGGGTAAAGGAGGCAGAGGTTGAACTTACCTTTGACCCTCCTTGGACACCGGAGAGGATGTCCGAGGCTCTGCGCAAGAGGTTTGGCTACGCATAAAGAAGTTCCCTTACCTTATCTTAGTCTGTAAAATTTGGGGCTTGTACTTCACTCACACTCTAAGGCAAGTTTGGATTGCCTCTGGCATCAAAATTGTGACATTGGGGAAAGTTGCCACGAAAAACCCGAAAGCTATTCCCAAGGTTTTCGATCCATTTAGGCTCTTCACTAGAATCCATTATTAGGGTGGCAGACACGTCCTGCCATCCTATCGTTTTTGGCCATCAGTGAAGAAAATTCGAAGGCACAATAATTGGGATAGAAAGGAGGCAAAATTCTATGAAAATCTACCTTGCAGTAATGACACTTGCCTTTGTGGGGTTTTCCCTTACCACATTGACTCAGTCCTATAAGGTTCGGAGGTTCACGGAGATCGATGTGGAGCGGATCAACATCGTAGATGGCCAGGGCAATAGGCATCTCGTTATCTCGAACCCTGAGAGATGCCCTGATCCAGTGGTCAATGGTAAGGAATTGAAAGGTATGAGGAGCATAAAACCTTCGGGGTTGATCTTCTATGATGCAAATGGCAATGAGGTCGGCGGACTCGGAACAGCCCCAACCCCAGGTGGAAAGGTCTCCTTGATAGCTTTCGACTGGGCCAAGGCGGAAGCCATAGGATTTAACCGCTGGGAAAGCGATGACGGCAAGGAGAATTTAGCTTCATTTCTAATCCTGGACCCACCACCGCCAGGGGCGAAGATAGAGGAGGCGGCAAGCAAGCAAAAGACTCGTATTGCCATCTAGGATCATAACAAGGACGCCCAAATTATCCTCTTCGATGCCGAGGGAAAGGAGCGCATCAAGCTATTGGTTGATCGAAAAGGGGATGCCAGCATTCAGATCCTGGATAAAAGCGGTAAAGCAGTCTTCAAGGCCCCAAAAGAGGAGTAACCCTAACGGAGCAGGTGCACAACCAAAAAATCATTGGGGGTTGTTACTCGTAGGGTTTAAACCTTTATTCACTCGTCATTAGGGTTTTGGCATTGATTTAAGCCTGCGCTAAAGCGAAGTAGAAAGAGCCCTACCAGCACAACAGATTGCTTCGTCTCGATTTCCATCGGGATTCGCAATGACAAGCGAGGGGATCTGTCCTCACGGAGAGCGTAAAGTTCTGTTTAAATACCGTGCACAGGCTCAGGTGCCCTCAAACCTACCCAATTGGCCTATTCTCTTGACTTTGGGCAATCTGAGGTCAACTTGTAAGATCAAGAGATCTTGCCGCTTAGAAACTATTAGTTACGTTTCAAAACATCGGCCCAAAAGATAAAATACCATAGGCTTTAGTGAGCGAATATAAGGCTTATAAATCGAAAACTTACGTAACCTGAAGATTGCGGCTACCTAAATTTTCGACCTTTTTGCAAGGGAACCATGCTTTGTTAGTCATTTATGTTTCAGTGTCATTCGGTGCTTATCGTGTAATCCTGTGTCCACAACCCCCTAATCCTTTCTCTCATACTGGCCGTATTTGATCAGTTTTTCCCTAAGGGTGGACCGGGAGATGCCTAAGCGACGGGCGGCCAGAGATTTGTTCCCACCGGTATCCTGTAATACATTAAGTATGTGTATCCTCTCTATTTCTTCCAAACTGTAATCAAGACTGTAATGTGATGGAGTTCCTTCGCTCTCCTTTCCCCTGATCTCCCAGGGTAGATGTTGAGGTAAGATCTCCTCTCCACTGGCCAGAAGCACAGCTCGCTCAATGGAGTTCTTAAGCTCCCTTACATTTCCTGGCCAGTCATATGCCTCTAAGAGATACTCTGCCTTTGGGGCAATACCTTTGACCGTTTTCTTAAACTCCCTATTGAAACGGTCTAAGAAGGAATAAGCCAAGGGAATTATATCCTCCCTTCTCTGTCTCAAAGGGGGGATATGTATCTCCATTACCTTAAGCCTATAATAAAGATCTTCACGGAAGGTCTTCTCCTTGGTGCACTGGGCAAGATCCTTGTTTGTGGCCGCTATTATCCTCACGTCTACTTTCAAATCAACAGTCCCCCCCACTCTTTTAAAGGTTTGAGTCTCCAAAAACCTCAACAGCTTAGGCTGTAAGGATAGGCTAAGATCTCCAATCTCATCCAGGAATACCGTCCCCCCGTCCGCCAACTCAAATAACCCCTTGTGTTGGGTCTTGGCATCGGTAAATGCCCCCTTCTCGTGGCCGAATATATGGGCTTCCATTAAGTTCTCAGGTATAGCACTACAGTTTATATCCATCAGCGGTTTGCTGGAGCGGGCGCTTTGGTTGTGGATGGCATGGGCAATAAGCTCCTTTCCTGTTCCCGTTTCACCCTCAATAAGCACTGATGTCCGTGGGGTCTGGCTTACTTTTTCCACCAATTCCAAAACCTCTTTCATCTTCCCAGATCGGGCCACAATCCCTGCTTCGGCCCACCCCTCCATCCTCCCCCGTCTCAGCCGGTTCAACTCCATCTTCAACTTCTGGGTCTCCAGGGCCTTAGAGATAACCAACTTCATCTCGTCAAGCTCAAATGGTTTATTTATGTAGTCATACGCTCCCATCTTCATAGCTCTGACCGCTGTTTCCACATCGGCATAGCCAGTCATTACGATAGTAAGGATCGTAGGGTCCAATTCCTTTATCTTTCCCATCGTCTGGAGTCCATCCATACCGGGCAATCTAATATCGAGGATAACTAAATCGACTAGTTCCTTTTCCACAATCTTTAATGCCTCTTCCCCCTTCTCCGTGCAGAGAACATTATAACCCTCTGCCCGTAAGGCCATCCTCAAGGATAACCTTAAAGTTTCCTCATCTTCAACTATTAACATAGTAAAACCCATCTTACCTACCTGTTTTGTAAGGGTTCATAGCAAAGGGAATCTGGAAAAAATTAAACAATCCCCCTGGCACCCCACTCTCCCCCTTGAACCCTGCCCCTATGCGTCCATGCATGAATGCGGGATTCAAACACCCCTTGGTAACTGATTGTCAGGAACTGCCTCCCTCCCTTTCAAGGGCAGTCTAATAGTAAACTTCGCCCCCTGGCCCGGTTTGCTCTCCACCGTCACCATTCCGCCATGCTCCTGGATAATCCTGTAGGAGATAGCTAAACCCAACCCAGTCCCCATAGACTTGGTGGTAAAGAAGGGATCAAAGAGTTTGGCCCTTACCTCTTCCGACATTCCTACTCCAGTATCCCGGATGATAACCGAAATCCAATCCTTCCCATCCTGTTTAACGGTGAGGAAAAGATCCCCTCCTTTAGGCATAGCCTGCACTGCATTTATGATAAGGTTTAAGAAAACCTGATATATCTGGTTGGGATCAAGGGGCACAAGTGGCAGGTCAGGAGCATAGTCTTTCTTTATCTCCACGCCCCTCTCTTCAATACTCTTCTCCTGCATGGAGATGACCCTCTCCAAAACCTTGGTGACATCATAAGGAACAAACTGAGGTTTCTGGGGTCTGGCAAATATAAAAAGCTCCTGAAGTAAAGAATTGGTGCGGTTTATCTCCTTTATGATCTTTTCTAAGTATTCACACTTGGGATCCTGGGGATCAAATTCGGACTTGAGGGCCTGGGCAGTAGTTTTAATGCCCGCCAAAGGATTCCTAATCTCATGAGCAATCCCAGCAGTTAATTCACCTAATGAGGCCAATCTATCCTTATACCTCATATTTTCCCTCATCTTCTTTATCTCGGTAAGATCCCTGAAGATAACTATCGCCCCCACCATTTCCCCTTTGACATTCTTCCGTGGAGAAGTGGAAAAACCAACGAGAACCGTATCTCCTCCCCTCTTAATCAACTCTACTTCTTGATCTATCCTCACCACTTCTCGTCTGATATCTTCCCAATTGAGTATCCTCTTCTCCCCCTCTGCTTTTAGATCCTCTAAGGCAATCTCCTCCACTTCTTTGGATTTATACCCTAATATCCTTTCCGCAGCCTGGTTCATAGATGTTATCTTTCCCTCCAAATCCACAATGATCAATCCCGACCCCATACTCTGGAGTATATCATAACTGGAATCTTCCACTTCGAGGGCCTTTTTAGAAAGATTGTCCAGTTCCCTCTGGAGTCTTCGTTGTTCCCTGTTCTTCTTGGTTAACTTCTCCATAAGTATTTTACCCTCGTTGATCAGCCTCCTCCTCTCCAATCCGTTCTCCACTCCTTGGAGAAGTTCCCACCTATCTGGAGGCCACCTCAGGGTTAGATAAGCGCCGAACGCTCTGGCCTTGATGAGATCCTTTTCCTGACCACTCTCTACAATGGCGATTAAGGTGCGATCCCGGGATAATTCCTTTATGGATTGTAAAGGAAAACCGGGGGGGATTTTATAAATTACCAGGTCAATCCCCTTAGCTATTGAGCGCAGGGCTTGATCAAGGTCGGAGGCCTGAAAGACCTGGTATCCAGCATGAGTGAAAAGCTCCTTCCAATCCGCTCTAACTTGAGGCTCTGAGGCGAGAATAAGCAGTCTTGCCAAAATCACCTCCCCAGCGAAGAGAAAAACCTGATTAAGATGATCACCAGGAGAAAAAGGAGAATAAACCAAATGAGGGCTTTACTTCCCCCTGATGGTAGCTTAGAATGTCTCCTGTATTTCCTTAAATCGATCCTGTGCAGCTCTCCCCCGTCGCTTTTCCTCTTCAGATGAAATTCCCTATGTTTCTGGAGTCTAATCATTCAATTGTAATGACCGGAAAAAAGGCAACAAATATCCTCCTCCCTCTTGACCTTAGCTAAAGACTGTGGTGGAGACATCTTCTTAGCCGATGAAGGAAGTGGGGTCAATCCCGGAGAAGAACCAACCCAAATACTTAACAAACGGCCTCAGGAAAAACCAAATGAGAGGAAAATTGAATATCCTCCCTAAAACAATCAACCCTAACAGAATAATAAAACCATACCTCTGAAATGCCTCGTATCCCCCTTCACCACCCCGCGGAAGTAGCCCCATTAGAACTTTGGAACCGTCCAAAGGAGGGATGGGAATCAGGTTAAAGAAAGCTAAGGCTAAGTTTATGAAAAGGCCAAAGAGAACCATTTCGAAAAGGATACCAGTGTATCCAAACCCCAGATAGGCCATCGTCCGGAGAAGAAGCCCACAACCCAACCCACCCAATATGTTCGCCCCAGGACCGGCAAGGGATATCCAGATCATATCCCTCTTTGGATCCTTGAGATAAAAGGGATTGACCGGCACTGGCTTGGCCCATCCAATATAAACCAGGAAGAGCATCAAAGTGCCGATAGGATCTAAGTGGCGAAAGGGGTTAAGGGTCAGCCTTCCAGCATACTTTGCTGTGGGATCGCCCAAATAATCGGCCATCCGGGCGTGAGCATACTCGTGAATGGTAAGGGCGAAGAGGATAGGGGGGGCAACAAGAAAGAATAACTCAAACCTCATCTTCCCTCCAAATCCTTTCCGCCATCCCCAACTCATCGGCTCTACCCTTCACCTTTCCATCCAGTCTGGCCTCAAAAACCCTATCTAATATCCTTCTATAGATCGGACCCTGGGGGATGCCCAACTCCTTTAAGTCGTTCCCGGAAATGATTAACTTCACCTTTGACAGTTCTCGAACCATAATTCCCACATACTCCTCAAGCTTCGGCTTAGCCTCCCGCGCTAATAGAAAGACTAATATCTCAGAACTTAACCCCTCTAAGGCTCTATATATCTGAGAGGGCCGGGGATGAGAAAGCTGCAGTAATCGATCAACCTTCCCCTTTCCCCTTCTGCTATCCTCGATAAGAGCGGAGACCCTTTTAGGAAGATGGATGGAGCGGGCAAATTGCAGTGCCCTCTTCAAATCTATACCCCATACCAAGGCCAAAAGATAGACAGTCCAATGTTCAACCTTAAGAAAGTTTAACCGAGAAAAGGCACCCTCTATCTGATGGAAGAGTTCCTCATCAACCTTCATCCCCGGGCAAAGAAAGCTCAAAATGCCAAATTCATCAAGCCTTTTGATAGCCTTAAGGGGTCTCTTCTCCTTTAAGATTAGGATCAGTTCATCACCTATCCTCTGTCCGGATACCCTACTTAACAATCCACCGGCAACTGCCTCCTTAAGAAGCGATTCTGTCTCCTGCTCCAAGGAGAAATCATACCTCTGCTCAAATCTCACTGCCCTGATTATCCGCGTGGGATCATCGGAGAAACTCTGTTTATGGAGGACCCTAATCACCCCCTCTTCCAGATCCTTCCTTCCCCCATAGGGATCAAAGAGTTTACCAAACCGAGCTGAGTTTAAACAGAGGGCAAGGCTGTTTATGGTAAAATCCCTTCGATAGAGATCAGCTTGCAAATCCCCTTTGCTCACCCGGGGCAAGGCCCCTGGCCTTTCGTAACTCTCCCTCCTGGCTGAGGCAAGATCAAGCTTTATGCCCGGACGGAGCACGAGTAAAGCAGTGCCAAACCGATCATACCTTTTTATCCTCCCCCCCATCCTTCTCGCCAGCCAGCGGGCAAAACCAATTCCATCGCCTTCTACCACTATGTCAAGATCGATGTTCCTCACCCCCAAGAGGAGGTCTCTCACTGCCCCGCCCACTAAATATACTCCAACCCCCAACCTATCCCCCTCCCTCCCCATCCTCTTCAGACAGCCAAAGATCCTCTCCGGGAGACCCCGGGCCATTAGAGTAGCGAAGGAATTCATCCCCGGGGATGAAAGCTACGATGAACTTCTAAGAGATAATGGGTATCCAAATGGGTATAGATCTGGGTGGTCGATATGTCTGCGTGTCCCAACATCTCCTGAACTGCCCTCAAATCTGCCCCCCCCTCCAAGAGATGGGTGGCAAAAGAGTGTCTGAGGGTGTGAGGGCTGACTTTCTTGTTAATCCCCGTCTTGTTGGCATACCGCTTGAGAATCTTCCACACCCCCATCCGAGAGAGTTGTCCCCCTCTACGATTCAAGAATAAAAAATCACCTGATGAGCCTTTAGCCAATAAGGGACGGGCACTCTGCAAATAGTCCTCCAAGACCTCCGTTGCCTTTCTTCCCAGGGGAACTATCCTCTCCTTAGAACCCTTCCCCCATACCCTTATTAGGCCAATCTCTAAAAACAGATGGGAGAGCTTTAACCCGATGAGTTCAGAGACCCTTACTCCGGTGGCATAGAGAAACTCCAAAAGGGCCTTGTCCCTTAGACCAAGGGGCAAAGAACCATCAGGACCCTGGAGAAGCCTCTCCACCTCCTCTTGGGAGAGCACAGCAGGTAGTTTCCGCCCCAACTTAGGGGGACTGAGCCACTCCAAGGGGTTAACTGGACAAAGCCCTTCCTCCAATAGAAAGCGATAGAAAACCTTGAGAGCTGAAAAGTTGCGGGCTATGCTGGATGGTTGCAATCCACACCCCCTTAAAGCCATCAGATATTCAGCCACTATACTCTGGTCCGCCTCCCGAGGAGAGGGCCTCATCTTTGCCTCGAGGAAACCAAGGAAACGATTGAGATCTCGAGAATAGGCCTCCAAGGTATTGGTCGATAATCCCCTTTCCACAGAGAGGTAGTGGAGGAAACTGTCGACTTCCTTGGTGATCATCGAAGAAACGGATTCCACCTTTTCTCTTCCCCAATGGTAGAGGATGGACCATGACCTGGTTTGATCACTACTTCATTATCTAAGGTCAAAAGCCTCTCTCTGATAGATTGCAAAAGGACCGACCAGGAAGCTCCAGGAAGGTCAGTTCTCCCTACTGAACCGGCCAGAAGGGTGTCCCCAGAGAAAAGCAGACGATCCCAGAGGAGGCATATTCCGCCAGGTGAATGGCCAGGGGTATGGATCACCTTCAAGGAGAATCCATCAAGTCTGATCTCCTCTTCACCTTCCAAGCATCTGTCGGCAGGAGAAGAAGTAACCCCCTGCCCCCAAAGAATGGAAAGGTTCCCTTGGGGATTGGTTAACATTGGGGCATCATCCTCATGAATGAGTATTTCCGCCCCAGTGGCTGCCTTAACAACTCCATTAGCCCCAATATGATCACAGTGTCCGTGAGTATTAATAATGTATCTTACAGTGAGTCCCTCTAAGTGAGAGAGGATACACTCCGGATTCGCCCCTGGATCGATAACCACAGACTCCCCTCCTTCCCGAGGGGTAAGGATATAACAGTTTGTCTCAAATTGGCCGACCTCTATCTTAGTCACTTCTATCATTGCAAATGAGACAAGTTCATAACTCGTTAGCCCTGCTGTTGCCTGAGTTGGACCTCATCCAGCTTCAACCTCAATTGCACCCCCTCAACTTCCAAAAGCCTGCGTTTTAACCCAGAACCTCCGCTGAAGCCACCTAACCCACCGTTTTTTCTTACTACTCGATGACAGGGGATGAGAATAGGAAGCGGATTTAAGGCCAATGATCTGCCTACAGCCCTCGCCGCCTGGGGATGACCTATCCTCTTAGCCAACCAATCATAGCTTCGCACCTCACCATAAGGGATGGTGCCCGTCCGTTCCCAGACTGCCCTTTGAAAGGGAGTTGCCCCCCGAAGGTCAAGCGGTTCTGAAAAGAATACCTTCTTCCCCTCAAGGTAGTCCTTCAATTTCCCGTTAAATTCAGCAAACCCCCCATCGTCCCGCTCCAGATCAACCTTCTTGCGAAAAAGGGGGGATAGGAGAAGGTCATCTATCTCCACTCTCCTCAGACTGAGGTAACAGAACCCCCTTTCGGTAGCGGCCACGAACATCTCCCCCCAAGGGGTATCCAAGAGGGAATACCTGATTTTAAGGCGAAGATTTACCATAGTTTGGATAAGTCTATCTCGGAAAAATACTCAACACTAACCTCATATTAAACTCATCGGGGACCCCATACAACCCCTGGGATTTTTGGTGCATAAGCACCAATCTCACCCCTGTTCATTAAAAGCTGAACCCTGACCTCTGGAGACAGCCATTTTCCCCTTTTGCGGGTGAAAGTAAGCGTACACATTCTTTGCCGCTTTCCTATCCATTCCCTTAACCTTCTCCAACTGGGCAAGCTCTGCCCTCTTTACCCCCTCTAAGGAACCAAAGGCAGTGAGAAGGGCCCTCTCCCTCCTCCGGCCAACTCCCTCAATCTCCCCCAATTCCGATTTTATTGTCCTCTTCTTCCTCAGGACCCTGTGATAGGAGACCGCGAATCTATGGGCTTCGTCCCTCACCCTCTGGATGAGCCTAAGCGCTGGAGAGTCCTTGGGAAGCATAATAGATTCTGCTTTACCGGGGAGAAAAACCTCATCCAGTCTCTTAGCCAAGGCTATTACCGGTTGCTCATCTATCCCTAATCCCTTTAAGGCCTCTTTGGCTGCAGATAGCTGACCCTTACCTCCATCTACTAAGACGAGATCAGGTAAATCGCCCTTCTCTGCCAAGACCCTCTCATATCTTCTCCTAATCACTTCCCTCATCATCCCATAATCATCCTGACCAAAATCTGCTCTGATCTTGAACCTTCGATAAGAACCCTTGTGGGGCCTCCCATTCAGAAAAGTTACCATTGAACCGACACAATCAGATCCCATTATATTGGAGATATCAAACGCCTCTATTCTTCGCGGAGGCCTCTCCAAATGGAGATGGAGCTGTAAGGCTAAAACCCCTGGGGCCAGCCTTTCCCTGGTTTTTGCCCTCTCCTGAAGGAGTTCATCAAGGAGTAACTGAGCGTTTTCCTTAGCCATACCAATTAGCTTGGCCCTCTCCCCTCTTAAGGGGAAAACGAGGATTACCTTCCCTCCCCTTCTCCCCGTTAGCCAATCTGCAATCAATTCGCCTTCCTCAACCTCCTGAGGGAGAATTATCTCCTTGGGAATATCCGCCGAATTTAGATAAATCCTCTTCAAGAGGGAAGCAAGAAATTCCCTCTCACCCACCCCTGAAGGGAGGGTAAAATAGAAATGTTCCCTTCCTACCATCGCCCCACCTCTTACCTTAAAAAGAACTGCAACAGCATCCCTCCCCTGCCAAGCATATGAAATTATATCCCTATCCACCTCCTTTTGAGTGACAATAATCTGAGACTGGGTAACCTTCTCCACCGCCTTAAGTTGATCCCTAAATTTAGCGGCCAACTCGAAATTTTGCAGCCTCGCGGCTTCCTCCATTGCCCTCTTCAAGTGTTCCTCTAAAATCCTGTTTTTCCCAGAGAGAAAGAGAAGCACCCCATCCACAATTTTGTGATAATCGACTTGACTTACATTCCCTTGACAAACACCCAAACATCGTTTAATATAAAAATTGAGGCACGGCTTGATCTCACCCTTAGCCGGGAGTGATTGGGAACAGCTCCTCATTGGGAATATCCTCCTCAACATCCTCAGGGTCCATCTCATCGATTTGGCACTTGTATAGGGCCCGAAGTATTTGGCTCCATCCCTCTCCGCCTTCCTTACCACAATAACCCTAGGGAAATTTTCCCCTACAGTAACCTTTATCAAGGGATACCGTTTATCATCCTTAAGGTTCACATTATAGCGAGGTTTATTCTCTTTAATCAGGTTAGCTTCCAGGATGAGGGCTTCTATCTCGGAATCAGTGATGATTACTTCAAAATCCTCTGCCTTGGAGACCATAGCCCTTATCCGAGGGGGAAGCTTGGAACCCTCTTGAAAATAATACCTCAACCTATGAGATAGGGACTTGGCCTTTCCTATATATAACGGTCTACCCCTCCCATCCCGCATTATATAGACACCTGGACTCCGGGGGAGGTTCTTTAACTTTTCTTTAATATTCATAAGAGAAAAACTAAGGCAAAATTACCCATTTGTCAAGGGAAAGATTCCCTAACGG
>JAOZPP010000102.1 GCA_029932675.1 bacterium | reverse complement strand
TTATGTTGCTGGTGGAATCTCGATTTTTGTTAGGTGACAAGAACTGTATTTTGGGAGCGTAATTATTCAGTCTAATCTGCGGTGTCATCTTGAATGTAGGGGATAACCATATCACCAAAAGTGAGGTGGCAGATCAGGGGATCTGACCGCTCAGCTATTGGTAGCTTTGCAGCATCCAGAAACTAAACCAAGGGTAACCAAGCTGTAGCAAGATTAGTTTCATAGTAGCCCAATTAGGATTGGGGAGTAATGGCGGATAGGTTGAAGTTAGAAGTTCTCTTTCAGAGGCTAATTCTCATTGGCCTTTGTGGTTTTGTGCTCACCTCCCCCTGGTCTGTGGCAGGAGCAGGGGGGGCGATAATCCTCTCCCTTGTGGGCTGGGGGGGAAAGGTTATTTTTACTGAGGGGATAAGATGGATAAGATCACCTTTGGACCTCCCTATCTTGGCCTATTTGGGAGCTCAGTTTCTCTCCCTTTGTTTCTCCCCCTACACGTTTAACAGTCTTAAAGCGTTTAGGAATGAGTGGATTGTGCTCCTCTTTTTCCTTTTAGTGAATAACCTCCAGAGGGAAAGGGCAATCGATAACTTGTTGAAGGTGCTTTTTTTGGTAACTTCTTTAGTCTCTATCTATGCCTGCTGGCAGCATTTCTTTGGTTGGGATTTCTACCGACATCACCGCCTGGAGGAAATTGGCGGTGTCTTTTCTTCAACTGGACTATTCGGTAATCGGTTAACCTACGGTGGATATGTGATGGTTATATGTATCTTCGCGGTCGTTTTCTTTCTTTGGGGAGAAAAGAGATGGAGGCCCCTCTATGGGTCATGCGCTCTGCTGACCGGCCTAGGGGTAGTCTTTAGTGATGCGCGCAGCAGTTGGTTAGGGTTGATAGGGGGATTCCTCTCTATGGCTATCGTAAAAGGGAAAAAGGTGTCCCTGGTTATGATAGCTGGTCTAACTATTTTGGGCACGGTAGTTATATTTACCCAAGATAGCGTTAAGGATAGAATTCTGGCCGGCTTCAATCCAGAGGTCCGGGGCACCGGAACTCGTTTGAGGCTTTGGCAGACGTCCCTTTTGATGCTTAAAGATCACCCATTCCTTGGGATCGGGATAGGTAATTTTCGGAAATCCTTTGACAAATATAAGGTTCCCGGATATTATACTTCAACTTGTCATCCTCATAATGATCTACTCAATGTAGGGGTCAACGCTGGACTGTTGGGAATGTTAGCGTTTCTCTGGATTTGGTGGGCTTTTTGGCGTGCATCTCTTCAAGGTTACCGAAATACCTCCCATCCCATATTTCTGGGTGGTTTCTCTTCCTCAGTTGCTTTCTTTTTGGCCAGTTTCTTCCAATGTTACTACACCGATGCCGAGGATGGTATGCTCCTCTGGTTTGTCTTTGGGCTGGTGATGGCTTTCTATGGGAAGCAGATGGAGCAAGCCGGTTAATTTAAATGATTGAGGAGGGGAATAATCGACTAAACATAGATTGGGGTCTCTTCCCATCCAGGTTAGATCGGGGCGAGGGGTCTGTTTTTACCCGGCCTTATAACGATTTCCTGGAAATTTCTATATATTCCCATAGGAATAAGGTTTTTGGGGAATGAAGAAGGCTCTGTTAATAGCGGTATATAATCTTGCTGTGGTAATCTTGCTCCTTGGTCTCCTTGAGTCCCTAATCAGGATGAGTATCCCGGAGATCAGACCATATGGAACGGATAGGGCGATCCTTGCCGATAGTATGTATTATGATTCGATGGGACTTAGGCCGTCAAGCTTTGGTTACTCTAACGGAGTGGTGGTGGAAGTTGATCGGTTCGGTTTCAGAAGGTATAGTGTCCCGGTGGACAGCTTGAAGAGGTGCTGGCTCTTTTTGGGAGATTCGGTGACGATGGGAATTGGGGTGGAGGCGGATTCTACATTTGCTGGGATAATTCAAAGCGCTGTAAGTTCAATGAACATCTTAAACCCATCGGTTATTGGCTATGCGGCTAAGGATTATAGGAATGTCTTTCGATATTTTGTCGTCGATAGCCCCCCCAAATTCGAGATCGTAAAGGTAACCATCTTTTGGTGTTTGAATGATCTGTACTTAAACCGCCCGGATGTTGAAACTCCAGGTGGGGTTCTCAGGTCCTTGTTTGGAGAGCCCTTAAGGTTTCTAAGACGGAAGAGTAGACTCTACCTTTTCATCAAGAACAAGGCTTTTGATAGATCTAAGGCTTACTATGAATTTGACGAACAACTCTATTCTGAGGATAATTCCGAATTCATTAAGGCCATAAACGAGCTTGCTGCCATAAACGATGAGTGTAAGGAAAGGGGGATCGATTTTCAGATTCTCATAATCCCCTATGAGTATCAGCTAAGGAACCATGCTTCGCTGAAGGATAAACCCCAGAAGATTTTAACTTCCAAACTTGAAGAGGAAGGTATTAAGGTGTTAGATCCTTTGGAATTTTTTAGAAATTCTTCTCGCGAGCCCAAGCGACTTTTCTTATATGGAGATGGAATTCACCTATCTAACGCAGGCCATAGGCTTCTTGCCCAATTCATTATGCGAAATGGTTAAGGGACAACGATGAAGGTTGATATTAGGGGCTTAAGGGGAATCTGGCGTATCTGGATCAGGTTTGGAAACGCAGTTGGCAATCTGGTTGGCCGAGTTCTGCTTACCGTTTTCTACTTCACAGTTTTTGCCCCTTTTGGCATTGGGATGCGGTTGTTTGGTGATCCTCTGGCGATCAAGCATAGCCATCGGCCCCAGTGGCTTAAACGGGAGATGGAGAGTTCTACCATTGAAGATGCACGGAGGCTCTCCTGATGTATATTCTTGGTATTTCCTGCTACTATCATGATGCGGCAGCCGCTCTGCTCTGTGACGGCATCTTAGTAGCGGCTGCGGAGGAGGAGCGTTTTACCCGCAAAAAACACGACTATAGCTTTCCTGACCACGCTATTGATTTTTGCCTCCATCAAGGGGGGATAACTGGACAGGATCTGGAGTATGTAGTTTTCTATGAGAAGCCGTTGCTGAAATTTGAACGGATTCTGCTGGGTATGTTGCAGACCTTTCCCCGATCATGGGGTGCATTTCAAGAGTCGATGATCAAGTGGTTCAATGAGAAACTATGGATCAAGGGTCGCATTCTTACCAAGCTGAACATCCCTGAGGAGAGGGTGCTCTTTATCGAGCATCACTTGAGCCATGCGGCAAGTGCCTTTTTCTGTTCACCCTATAAGGAGGCAGCGATCCTGACTGTCGATGGGGTTGGAGAGTGGACGACGGCTACAATAGGTAGAGGAAGGGCATTCTGGGAAGATGAGAAAGGGGATTCCGCCGTTTCGGAGAATTCGATCGAGTTCTTCAATGAGATAAGGTTCCCTCATTCCTTAGGTTTGCTCTACTCCGCCTTCACCGCTTTCCTCGGCTTTCGGGTTAACAACGGGGAGTACAAGGTAATGGGTATGGCACCCTATGGTGAGCCAAATAGGGTTGAGGATGTCCTGAAGGTGATTGAGGTGGGAGATGACGGTGAGTTTCGGCTAAAGATGGACTACTTCTCCTTTCACCACTCCACCAGGTATACTTTTAACTCCAAATTCAGGGAGCTCTTTGGGGAGCCCCGAATTCCTGAGTCGCCCTTTTACACGTTGACCTTTCCTCCAGATCGAAACCATCCCCAATGGAATTATAAAACGGCAAAGCTTAATCAGCACTATGCTGACATAGCCGCGAGCATCCAATGGGTGACTGAAGAGGTCTTGCTTAAGATGGCTAAGTATGCCTACCGGCGAACCGGTTTAAAGAAGTTGTGTATAGCCGGAGGGGTGGCACTTAACTCTGTTGCTAACGGTCGCCTCCTTAGGGAGAGCCCTTTTGAGGAGGTCTTCATTCAACCGGCGGCGGGGGATTCAGGAGGTGCATTGGGAGCTGCGCTTTATGCCTACCATGTATTAATGGGAAAGCCACGTAAGTTTGTGATGGACCATGCCTACTGGGGCCGGGGCTATTCGCCAGCAGAGGTGGAGGCAGCAATCGAGGCTACAGGTCATCCCTACAAGCTGGTTGAGGACCCAGAGAGGCTTGCGGAGTGGATGGTGGATGATCTGTTGGCTGGAAAGGTGATTGCCCTCTTTCAGGGACGCTTCGAATGGGGACCGCGGGCCTTGGGTAATCGTTCAATCCTGGCCGATCCCCGCCAGGAGGGAATGAGGGATATCGTTAATTCTCGCATCAAGTTCCGGGAGCCATTTCGTCCTTTTGCTCCAGCGATATTGGAGGAAAGGGTTAAAGATTTCTATGCCGATTTAAATCTTCCTGCCCGACACTATCCCCTTCGTTTTATGCTTATGGTCTTCCCTATAAAATCAAATCAGGGTGGGAAGATTAAGGCAGTAACCCATGTGAATGGGACGGGTCGCCTGCAAACTGTGCGCCGGGAGTGGAACCCGTTTCTCTACCACACCATTGAGCTGTTTGGCGAAGCTACAGGGGTTCCAGTTCTGCTGAACACGAGCTTTAACCTGCGTGGTGAACCCATCGTGGACTCGCCGGCCAATGCCTTGGAGAGTTTTAATAAAAGTACCCTCGATGTTCTCTATATTGACGGATATGTAGTGAGGAAACCGGAGAGATGAAAAGATTTATTCGCCGGATGAGAAGCAACTTGGGGGTGGCTGGTCAATTGCTGGTCTTCCTCTGGGAGCGTAGATGGTGGTGGCTCATCCCAATGATGACGCTATTGCTTGCTTTGGGTTTGCTATTGATCTTTGCCTCTGCTTCGGGAATCGGTCCATTTATCTATACTTTGTTCTGATTACGAACAACTGTTGGAAGTGTTATCTTAAAACGGGAACAGGTTGATAGAAATTAAGCCATTCACTTGAGGGGGGGATTAAACGAAATTTCCTATCTCCTCAATGATTGCTGCCACTAAGGAGGTCATTGCCTCAATGTCCCGCTTACGTGCAATACCCATTGGTGAGTGGATGTAGCGCACTGGGCAGGAGATCGCCGCTGCTCTAATCCCTGCCCTGGCCACCTGATAGGCACGGGCATCGGTGGAGCCAGCTCTTTTCACCACCAACTGGTGAGGGATCCTCCGTCTTTCAGCCAAGGAAGAGATGTAATTCACTAACCTCCTATCGGAAAGCATCGTTCGGTCCATTAGCCTTAGTTCAGGTCCTTTCCCCTGCTTAGCCAACCTCTTTGGCTCAGGGACCCCAGGACAGTCATTGGCTATAGTTCCCTCCAAGGCAATAGCGATATCCGGTGCTACCCCGAAGGCAGAGGCAGTTGCCCCCCTGACCCCCATTTCCTCTTGTACTGCGCCTACAAAGTAGAGATCCGCAGAGCAACTTTTAGCCTCCCTTAATCCCTCGATCATAGTGAAGACCCCCAGCCGATCATCAAATGCTTTGCCGAAGACACTCTCCTCGTTTTCGAAGAATACCGAGTCAAAGCCAGCATAATCCCCAATCGATATGTTTTTGAATACCTCCTCTGGGATGAGCCCGGTATCGATGAAACAATCCTCGATCTCCGGAACCCTATCTAAATCTGCCTTTTTCCCCCTGGTCAAATGGGGTGGGATCGATCCTACTACCCCCCTAATCACTTTTTTGCCAAAAATTTTCACCCTTTGGGAATAGAATACCCGGGGGTCAACTCCTCCGACCGGCAGAACTCTGACAAATCCTTCATTGTCTATGTGGCTGACCATAAATCCCACCTCATCAATATGGGCGTCTATTACTACCCGGGGAGATGCCCCTTTTTTGTGCCCAATCACAGAACCCAAATTGTCGACCCAAACCTCATCGCAGATGATTTCAAGTTCCTCTCTGACTATCTCCCTCACTTGGTCCTCTTTACCAGCGACCCCAAAGGCGTTAGAGAGCTTTTCTAAGAGTGAGAAATCCATCTTTCCTCCTATTTACTCGATTGTTCATAAATTAGCATCCAATTCTAAGGGCTGAATGTTTCGCTATAGGGACAAGGCTTTAGCCTGTCTGCAAGGGAATAACTAAAGCCTATGAACGTTCCTGGCTATTGCCCCTTCTCTTTGAGCAACTGGGTCCACTTTTCGGCGAGCTTGTCCCTCTGGGGTTTGTAGAGGGACTCATAAAAATACCTTTGAGACCCAAGTTTGACAGTCAAAGGGGCAAAATTGGCCTTGGATGTGTTCTTTGAAA
>JAOZPP010000058.1 GCA_029932675.1 bacterium | reverse complement strand
CCAAAGGATTAGTTTAGACCTGACTGGGATACTCTCCGCCTGGGCCAAGGGGAGGTCAAACTATGGCCTGATCATAAAGTCCCTGATAGAGAAGGGGAGGAACCTCACCGTGGTGCAGGACCCAGAGTTTCCCCCAGGGGTGAAGGCAAAGGTAGAGGTCTACTACACCGCACAAGAGGTAAGCAAATAGACCTCTCAACCAGGGCCGCCGGGGTTTCCCCCCTCGGCGGCCTTTTCCTTTAGGAACACCCTACCTCAAAAGGGGAAACCATTGTCAGTGAGGCTCCTCCCCTTTTTATCCTGTAGACACTACTTACAGGTGAACTTGTTACAAACATAAGATGAGCTATTCGTTTTGTCAAGGTCTAAGTGAAATCGGATTAAGCGAAGTTAACCCTTGGATATAACGTCCGGTTTGGGGGAGAATAATCCCTAAGTGGTTTAGATCCGCCTATCATAATTGTCGATTTGTCTTTGTTTGTGTGGCTGTGGGAAATAATCAGCCCAGGGACGCTACCATGTGGAGTCACCAGCCACCCCCAACCGCTTTTTGAGTTGCTTTTTTTAAAAGGAATGATATTTTAGAAGGGTATCAACCTGATTTTCGGAAAGGAAGGGAAAATGGGGGCCTTTATTGCAGACTTTCATATACACTCCCGGTTTAGCCGAGCAACGAGTTCCTCAATGAACATAGAGAGCCTCAGCCGGGAGGCTAAGAGGAAGGGGATCAGCCTTTTAGGAACTGGGGATTTTACCCACCCCGGATGGTTGGCTGAGCTTAAAGAGGAGCTTTCCCCACGCGGGGATGGCCTCTTTGAGCATCAGGGAACCCTCTTCATCCTTACCGTTGAGGTAAGCAACGATTTCCATCAAGGGGGAAAATCTAAGAGGATTCACAATCTCATCTTTGCCCCAAGCTTTGAGGCTGTGGAAAGGATAAACCGAATCCTGGCCAAGTTCGGCAGCTTAGAGAAGGACGGTCGTCCCAGCCTTAACCTTCCCGCAGAGGAGATGGTGGAACTTGTGCTGGAGATCTCCCCACAGTCGCTTATCGTTCCAGCTCATATCTGGACCCCTTGGTTCTCTCTATTTGGAGCCAACTCCGGATTTGATTCGGTGGAAGAGTGTTTCGGCAAACAGACCGCAAATATCTATGCCTTGGAGACAGGTCTCTCCTCGGATCCCCCGATGAATTGGAGGCTGAAAAGCTTGGATAGGTTCACCCTTATCTCCAACTCTGATGCCCATTCCCCCACCCGCATAGGGAGGGAGGCCAATGTCTTCTCCCAACCCCTTGACTACTCAGGGTTGATCAAAACCATAAAGGAAGGGGACCCAACCCAGCTACTTTATACCATCGAGTTCTTTCCTCAGGAAGGAAAATATCACTGGGATGGTCACCGGAAATGTGGGACATCTCTTGCCCCAAAGGAGGCCAAGGCCAACTATAACCTCTGTCCCATATGCCAGAGGAAGTTGACCATAGGGGTAATGCATAGGGTGGAAGATTTAGCGGATAGACCAGATGGCTTCCGCCCTCCTGGAGCCATCCCCTGCAAACATCTCGTCCCTTTAGTGGAGATAATCTCCCAAGTCTTAGGAAAGGGGAGGGATACAGTTGCCGTAGAAACCCTTTATGAGAGGTTAACCCACTCTATTGGGCCAGAGTTTGAGATCCTCCTGGAAAAAGAGGAGGATGAAATAGCCCAAGTTGCCCCTCCCCAAGTAGCCGCGGCAATCATCAAAGTAAGACAGGGAGAGGTGGAGATAACCCCAGGATATGATGGTGTCTATGGTCAGGTGAGGATAAAGGCGAAAGAGGAACCCCCCTCACAGATGGAGCTCTTTTAAGGGATGTCACATCTGAGGCTAGTTACCTTAGGAACAGGGGGAATGATACCCTCCCTGGAAAGAAGCCTACCCTCCACTGCCCTGAAGAGGGATAGCGAAGTAATCCTTTTCGACTGTGGAGAAGGGACACAGGTCCAGGTAATGAGGGCAGGGATCGGTTTCGGAGGGATAAGTAGCGTACTCATCTCCCATCTCCACGGAGATCACATAACCGGGCTTCCCGGCTTTTTGATGACCTTAAGCCAAACCAACCGCCTGAAGCCCCTTTATATCTTCGGCCCACCAGGAATAAAGGGATTTTGGAAGGCCCTGGGGAGAACATTAGGCTTCAAAACTGGCTACGAGGTAGTCATTGAGGAGATAGAGGGGGACTATCAGATAGACCGGGGCGGTTATCGGATTAGTGCGACCCCTGTAGATCACACCACTTTCTGTCTGGCCTATGCCCTGATCGAAGCCAAGAGGCCGGGGAAATTCGATAAAGCTAAGGCCGAGAGGTTAGGAGTTCCCGCAGGTCCTCTCTTTGGAAGGCTCCAGAGGGGTGAGGAAATTGCCCTGCCCGGAGGCATACTCGTTAAGCCTTCCGATGTCCTCGGGCCTCCCAGAAAGGGGAGGAAGGTAGTCTATGCAGTGGATACAAGGCCATGTAAAGGGGTAGTAAACCTCGCTCAGGGAGCAGATCTGCTTGTCCACGAGGGGGTGTTTGGAGAAGAGTTGCGAAAAGAGGCCAACCTAAGGGGCCATTCGACAGCAGCCCAAGCGGCTGAGGTGGCCAAAGAGGCCGGAGTAGGGAGGCTTATCCTCACCCACATTAGCCCCAGATACAGGGACGTGCGGGGACTGCTCGCTCAGGCTAGGGCCGTCTTTCCCCCTACAACGATCGCCAAAGATCTGATGGAATGGGAAGTACCGGTGCACAAATAAACTTCCTGTAGATTTAAAACCACCCACCCTCCCACAATTTTTATGGCCGTGCGTTAGAGAAATGGGGGCACTTTGGGAAACTATAGAAGGAGTAGAGGAGTGAAGATCGCCTATATATCCACCTACCTTCCTAAACAATGTGGAATTGCCACCTATACAGACTATCTCATTCGCGCCCTGAGGGAGGAGGCTCCAGATTTAGAGGTCAAGGTCGTTGCTGAGAGGGGGGCCTCCCCAACAAAGGAAGAGAGGTTCGAGGTAATCCCCTGTTGGGATAGGAACCGGGATTATGTGGAGCCCATAATCCAAGAGACAAAAGGTATGGATATAGTCCATATCGAACACGAATACAGCATATACAGGTTCGATGACCGGTTGCCCAAGGTACTCCAGGGACTTCATCCCACTACTAAGAGGGTGATAACCATCCACTGTGTGAGGCCAGCGCAATTCTCAGAGAGGGGAGCAATAGATGAGAACTTCGCTGCCCGGATCGCTGGGCTTGCCGATAGGGTCATCGTCCACCTGGAGTCGCAGAAAGCGATTTTGACCCGGTTGGGGATATCCCCTGATAAAGTGCAGATCATTCCCCATGGAACTGAGCTCAGCGATGAGGAGAAGGGGCCTTCCCGCCAGAGGCTGGGGCTGCCCTTAGAGGGGAGAATACTCCTTATGTTCGGATTTGTAAAGAAGCACAAGTGTTTGCACATCGCCCTTGAGGCCCTGGGGGAGATACTGGAAAGGTTCAAGGATACATACCTCTTTGTAGCCGGTGGCCTTGCTCCATCCGCCTCGGAAAAGGATAAAGAGTACGCAGAACTTGTGGGCAAGAAGATAGTCGAGCTTGGCCTTGAGGAGAACGTCATCTATCCAAATAGCTTCTTCCCTAACGAGGATGTTCCCTATCTTTTTGGTGCCTCTGACCTCGTCCTCTTCCCCTACTATGAGGAAGACCGCTCTGCATCAGGCTCATTTCATCTGGCCATAGGGACAAAAAAGCCCATAATTGCCTCGCGGATACCGAAGTTTGAGGAGTTAAAAAACATATGTGATGAACTCCTCATCCTCCCCTACAACTCTTCCGGGATCGCCAGGTTAGTCATTCGGCTCTTTGAGGATCGGAACTTTTGGCAATGGGTTGTCCAGCGGACAGATGAATACAGGAAACTCACCTCCTGGCGGGCGGTGGCAGGTCAGCATTTGGCAATCTACAGGGGGATGAAACAGTAAAGCCGAGTTCTTCAAAGGGGGTAGGATGGAAGCTCCATTGGATCTCACCGTTAAACAGTTGGGGGATGGGGAGTTTATGTGGAGAGGGTCTGGGGAGGTTATCTTCAAGCTCTCCTCTTACCAGAGGAATCCAGTGGTCAAGCCCCAGGAGATCGGCCTAACCTGGAAGGAGAAAGGCCTGGCGAAAATAGGGGCTGTCTTCAATGGCGGAGCGGAGATATTCCAGGACAAGGTCATCCTTATGCCCCGATGCCATCAGCGTTACAAAAAGGGGACCTTTTTTGATGAGAGGATGGGGAGGGAGAGGAGTTGTATGGAAAACTACATCTCCGAGATCTGGCCCCTGGTGAGCACGGATGGCCTCCACTTCTCCCGGCTCGGTAATACAGTGATCCGAGGCGATGGCACAGACCATAAGGATTTCCTCTATGGAATAGAGGACATCAGGATCATAAGATCCAAGCAAAGGTATCTTCTCATCGGGTGTGGGAAGATCAAACCCCCATTTAAAGGTGGGAATGCAGATAGGATCGCCATCTACTCCACTGAAGACTTTCTGAAGATTACCTATCGCGGAATGGTTGGAGCCTTCGATTCCCGCAATGCTGTTCCCTTCTCCGGACCAATTGGTGGACGGTATTATATGCTCTTCCGTTTTCATCCCCACATCCATCTGGACCTTCTTAGGGGAGGCCTCGACCAACTACTTAACCCCTCCCAATACCCTACTGAATGGGAGGAAATCTATAGGCGCCGCCGCGAAAACCTTCTCTTAGGGGCCGGGCATCTACCCCATGAAGGGGAAAAGGTCGGCCCAGGCCCGCAGATCATCAAAACGAACAAAGGTTGGCTGCTCATCTACCATGCGGTGGGCGAGATCGGGGAGGAGATCTGTCGGATCTATGGGTTGGAGGGGAAAATCGAAAGGGGTTACTCCATATGCGCTGCTCTGTTGGATTTGCACGATCCCGGAAAGGTGCTCTGCCGAAGCAAAAGGCCAATTTACATCCCCTCTGCCCCTTATGAGTTGAGGGGGAACGACCAATACCCGGTCGATGTGCCCGCGGTCGTCTTTCCCATGGGGGCAATCGTTTGGCAGGGGAAGCTGCTCCTTTACTGTGGGGCGGGGGACAAGTATATCATCCTCTTGAGCTGCTCCCTGGCCAATCTGATTGAATACCTCTGGGAAGATTGCAGATTGTAACCTAAGCTTCCTAACTCCAATCAAACCAATTCACACAGAGGGATAAGAAGAGGTAAGTTTTAGTCTGAAAAAGGGTAAACTATGAATGCAAAGATGATACCGATAAAAGTTCTTGGCGCATTTGCCGCCTTGATTTGGATTCTCCTGCCTGCCGCCGTCTCTGGACAAGAGCTTACCAGCGAACAAATCATGAATAGGGTCAACAAGCTGGTCAGCCCGGAGACGGTTAAGGCAAGAATAAGGATGGTCATTGTTACATCTTCCGGGAAAAGGCGAACCTTCCTCTATGATTCCTTCAGCAAGGATAGGGGGGAGAAGAATCTGATTCGCTATATAGAACCCAGCCGGGTCAAAGGGGAAGCCATCTTGATGCTCAACAATGCGGAGGATATCTGGATCTATTTCCCGCGGACCAAGAGGGTCCGTAAACTAGCCACCCATACAAAGAGACAAAAGTGGGAAGGCAGCGATTTTTCCTACGAAGATATGGGAACGGGTGAGACCTTCCTCAAAGACTTTAACAGTAAGAAGCTCGGTTCAGAAAAGAAGGAAGGTTATGACTGTTACAAGATAGAGCTAAACAGAAAGAGGGGGAGCGATGTGGGCTATTCCCGTCTGATCCTCTGGGTAATTAAGGAAAACTTCTTCCCGGTGGTCATAAATTACTATGATCGGAATGATCCTGGGACCTTGGAAAAAGTCTTGGTTCAATCCAACATCAAGGAGATCGACGGTATCCCTACAGGGATGAAGATGGTAATGTATAACAAGCAGGACAATACCGAGACAAGTATGGAGATACTGGATGTAAAATACAATGTGAAGTTAGACGATGGGCTATTTACTGAGAGGGGACTACGCAAATGAACAATGGTAAGGGACCTATTTGGATCTGGAAGCTTTGTTT
The DNA here is from genome assembly GCA_029932675.1 of bacterium. Lineage (GTDB taxonomy): Bacteria > SM23-81 > DAOVCL01 > DAOVCL01 > DAOVCL01 > DAOVCL01. The sequence continues at coordinate 15,065 of JAOZPP010000058.1, read as the reverse complement.
GGTTTTGTCACTTTCCATAGGCAAACCGGTTGGGTCCTTTGCTCAAAAAGTTGACATCTATGGCTATTTCGAATCCCAGTTTATGCCTTCTGTTTTGAAAGATGAATTCTATCAATTAACTACTAACAAACTTCGCGTTGATTTGGAATCATCCCCCGCCGGCCAAGTTACTTTTGGGGCCAACTTCGATTTTATCAGCTATTTCGGCAGGAAAGAATGGAACATCTTAGACTATTTACCAGGCTCAGTAACTAAGGTCATCCCCCAAAAACAGAGGCGGTTTTTTAACCTTTCCTATAACGATACCATTTTCCTGGATAATGCCTATCTTAAACTCTCCTTTAGATTTGTAGATTTAACTTTGGGAAAGCAGCAGATCTCCTTGGGCACCGGCTACGCCTGGAACCCAACCGATCTATTTAATTTTAAAGATCTGCTGGATCCGACCTATGAACAACCGGGGCATAACGCTATACGGGTGGATATACCTATTGGAAACAGATGGGAGGTGGTAACCATCTATACTCCAGAGGGGAGATGGGGGAATTCTGGGAAGCTGATCCACCTGAAAGGGGGGATGGAGCACCTCGACTGGTCCGTGATCGGCATCGAGAAAGAATGGACTTTTACCGACTATCTCACATCTACCTCGCTTATCCAGAAGAGGAAGTTGCTCGGCGGCGCTTTCTCCGGTGAACTATTTGGCCTGGGAGTTTGGGGAGAAGTTGCCCATAATGATATGGGGAAAACGAACGATTTTTGGGAATCGCTCATCGGCTTAGATTACACTATTCGATCGGGAACTTACCTAATGGGTGAATACTATCGCCATAGCTTAGGGAAGACCGATTATAGGGAATATAATTTGAACGATTGGATGCAGTTGATTACCGGGGAGAAGAAGGCCATATCCCGAGATCAAGCATATGTGCTTATCAGACATCAGGCGACTGACCTAATCAATATCGGCTGTTCGGTTATGGCCAGTATCAATGATGGCAGCGTAGGGGTAGTTCCCACCTTAAGCTATAACCTCTTTGAGAATGTAGACCTGTTTACCTACTTGAATTTCAATTTAGGTAGAGAGGGGAAGAGCTTTGGCAAGAGCTGGGGGAACGGGGGGATGCTCAGGCTGCGGGTATATTTTTGACCCCCGCTAAGAGGGAGCTATGCGCACAAAGATTCTTCAATCATTAGCCCGGCTCCACGCCGATCATCCCTGGAAGATGTTGGGCATTGGCCTTTTTGTCACAATAATCTTAGGGGTTTTTGCCAGCCAACTTAAGCAAACGGTCCGCTGGTCGGATTTGCTTCCGGCAAAGGATAGGAGAACCATTGAATACAACAAAGTAATCGATGACTTCGTCTCTGCCACCAGCATCGTTGTAGTCGTTCAGGGGGAGGAAGAACGGATAAAGGCCTTCGCAGAGGAGGTTGTTCCCCTGATTGAGGCGGCGGCCGATCCAAAAGAGGGCGAACTTTATATAAAACGGATTGACTACAAATTAGAGACAGGTTTCCTCAAGGATCATGGGCTGATGCTCACCAAGGCCGACGACCTCAAAAATATGAAGGATGTTTTTGAAAATCCCAATCTCGTTCCTCTACTGGAAAATATAAACAAGGGTTTGGAAAAGGAATATGTTGGCCGAGGGGAATCCATCTCCACCAGGGAGAAGGAAGATAATGCGGTGAGGTTCTTGGATGGCCTGGAGAACCTGGTAAAGACGATGCGGGGATCTGTTGCGGAGGCCCCCATTACTAAAGCCAAGGCCCAGGAGGCCGTGGATAGATTGCTCTTTGGCGGCCCCTATATGCTCTCCTATGACAAGAAAGCACTCATCTTGAACCTTATTCCCAACTTCAATATGACCGAGATGGAGAAAGTGGTTTCCAGCACAGAAGCAATCCAAAAGGTAATCGACTCCACTTTGAAGGGTTATCCAGATGTCCAGGCCGGACTTACCGGAATGATCCCTCTGGCTCATGACGAAGAGATCTATGCGCTAAAGAGTATGGGCCATACCACTATAATCGCCTTTGTGGCCATATTCATCCTCTTGGTCTTCTCCTTCAGGATGTGGGTTGCCCCCCTTTTGGCCTTGTTGAACCTCCTAATGGGGATAATTTGGGCGATGGGGTTGACCACCCTCTTGGTCGGTGAACTAAACCTGATGACCTCGGGAATGGCAGCGATACTGATTGGGCTGGGCATTGACTTTTCCATTCACATCATCTCCATCTTTGCTGAGGGTAGATCTTTGGGGAAGCCGATAGAGATAGCCATGGAAGAGACCTTCTTGAAAAGCGGTATGGGCATCTTGATTGGGGGATTGACCACCTGTGCCGTCTTCTTCACTATGCTGATCAGCAGTTCTCGAGGTATGAAGGAGATGGGTTTGGTGACCGGTTCAGGTCTTCTGGCCGTGTTAATCGTTACCTTCCTCTCTTTGCCCTCTTTGCTCTGCTTGAGGGAGCGTCGACTGGAGAGGAGGCGTCAAAAGAAGGGATTGCAGAAGGTGATGAAGGACATCTCCTTCAAATCCTTTGGAGCAGTTACCAGCTTTTTATCCAGACGATACATTGCCACTATCATCAGCTCAATCGTTGTTACCGTTCTATTGGTTGTCTCCGCTCTCCAAATATCCTTTGACCAAAATATGATGAATATGGAAGCAAAGGGGCTAACCTCTATAGCGCTTCAGGATACTGTTCTAAACAAATTTGACCTCAGTATGGACTATGCATTGATCTTGGCAGATCGGGTTGGTGAGTCAAGGAGTTTGGCTCAAAAGGCTAAAAATCTAAGTTCAGTAGCCATGGTTGATGATATATCGCTCTATCTTCCATCAGAGGAGCAACAAAGGAGGCGAACCCCTTATTTGAATGAGATAAGGAAGGCAATCTTAGCCTCTAATTTGAACAATGATTTTGGACCAAACGATTTGAATGAGTTAGTTAAGGAACTCAAGCGGTTACAGATGAACATTATGGAACTACAGGATATGGCGTTTTTAGGAGGGCAGGATAAGGTGGAGAGCAAATGCAGTGAACTCGTCGGAAAACCAGATGAGCCGGAACCTAAGAGCACAATAAGCGAACTCATTCACCTCTTGGAAGGAAACAGGAAAATAGCAACGGTTGGGCTAAAGAGGTTTCAGAAAGAGTTTGCCCCCTATTTTAAGGAATCCGTGCTCAGAATGTCATCTGCCCAAATGATCTCCTTGCGTGATCTGCCCACTTCCATCTTAGACCGGTATGCGAACCAAGCCCGGTCTCAATTTTTAGTAGCCGTTTTTCCTGCAGGAAATATCTGGCAAGATAAAGGTTACTTAGAACGTTTCGTTAGTGATTTAGAGAAAGTAAGCAGAAAAGCGACGGGAATGGCCCCAGTGATGAAGGCACTCTTTGATGTCGTGGCCAAGGACGGGAAGAAAGCTGTAATGCTTTCCATCGCCGTGATCTTTATGCTCCTTTGGCTGGATTTTAGGAAACTTGGTTATGCTCTATTAGCGATGATACCTTTGACGGCCGGTGCTTTTTGGATGGTGGGTGTAATGAAGCTCGTTGGAATGCAACTTACTGTGATGAATATAATGGGACTTCCAATGATCATCGGTATCGGGATAGACGATGGAGTTCATATTATCCATCGCTGGCGCATTGAGGGAAGGGGGATGGTGAAGAAGATATTCGCCAGCACAGGAAAGGCCATTTTGCTCACCAGCATCACCACAATGTTGGCATTTGGCTCCTTGATCTTCTCCGTCTGGCGTGGGTTTGCCAGCCTCGGTGGCGCTATGTTCATTGGCGTTGGTACCTGCTTTCTCTCCACAGTCATCATCCTATCTGGTATTATCGGTTTGCTGGAAAGAAAAAGGGGCAATTCGAAGTAAGCACCCTTTTTAGGGTCATCCCCACCCTTAATAACTTCCATCCGAGGGGACTAGCCAAAAAATCACAGGTTATATTGGTTTCCTCAGTAGAAAAAGACCGCCTGCAGATTGGCGCTCAGGTGCGTGGACCGCTTAATGGGTTTATATGCTGGCACTATTATTTTCAGAACTTCATTTTCTACATGCTTTTGCAATCTAATATATGAACCTCGTTGAGGGGCTATTACCCATCCATCACATTGTAACGTCTTGATTATCTTATCATTGGAGTGCCCCCCTTACAGACCCCCTGACAACCGAGCACGTCGGCTACATAGGCGACGGCCCTGCGAAGACGGCATACACCAGCACAGGTCGACCCCACTTCCAGATCTCCTTCTCACGCACCATGCCGGCTTTCTCCGCCACCCGAATCGATCGGCTGTTCTCCGGTTCTATCATGGAGATCAGCCGCCTCATCCCCAGATGCTCAAACGCATAGTCACGCACTGCTCTCACCGCCTCGGTGGCCAGCCCCCTACCCCAGTACTCAGGTGCCAGCCGAAAGCCAATTTCGACCTCCGCCACGCCGTCAACATCGGCGAACCGCGACAGACCACAGTAACCGATGAGCTGAGCATCCCGCTTGTGCACAACAGCCCAAAGCCCGAAACCCCAGCGTTCCTCCGCGTAGTCCGCCACGCAACCCTGGAGGAAGCGCAACGTCCGCTCGCGGCTCCATGGTCCACTAACCGAAAACCGCATAACCTCTGGGTCAGCCAGGATAGGCGTAAGGGCATCAAGGTCTGAGAGCTCGAAGGGTCTGAGCACGAGTCTGTCAGTCTCAGTAATTACCACTGTCCTTGCCGTTGCCTAACAATGATTATATGAACCCATATAAGATGGTACGGCAAAAAGTCCGATTGAGAGCTATAACTGGCTAGACTCCAAAATATAACATATTTATATTTCAATAAGTTGCATTTCGCACCTGGAACGTGTTAAAACAAATTTTAACTTTTTGCCTAACCATCATATAACACCTCGTTCTACACAGTTTGCACCATAAAACGCTCAGAAAAGCAAGGCGTAAGCACGATCTAAGCCATTGTTTATAAACTACTACTGCGGTGCTCTCATTCGGTATAGGCCCTTCTCATCTATGGGAAAATAGCACATCCCTTCTCTGGTGTCAAGCTGTGATCACCCCAGGGTTGTTCATAAATTGAAGGGTTATCATATCGACTGACTAAGGGTTTGGACTGTTGTTAAAAACAGAAATGAAAGTATCTTCCTCCAATATCATCAGGGGAAATGAGAAGAGAGACAACGGAGAACTTGAAACCGAGGTAACCTGAAAGGCAAATTTTTTTAAAAAAAGTTCTTGACATAGAAAATTTCTTGATTTATATTTGTTCTAAATCTGAAATGGAACCTAACAAGTGGATGAAGAGAGGATAGAAAAATTAAGGGAAAAGGGGATAGCCCCCACTATCCAGAGGTTGGTGGTCCTGCAATACCTGGAGGAGAGCACTACCCATCCCACTGTAGAAGAAATCTATGAGGCCCTCAAGGGTCAATATCCCACTTTCTCTAAGGCCACGGTCTATAATACGCTCCAAGTGCTTACCCAGGCAGGGCTGATCCAGGAGCTAACCATAGAAAAGGAGAAGGCTCACTACGACCCTCGGCCTGATATTCACCACCATTTTTTCTGTCGCCGGTGTCATCGTATATATGATGTGGAGATAGACTGCTCCGTGGTGAAGAGGGGGATGGTAGAGGGGCATAAAATAGAGATGGTGCAGGCCTATTTCTATGGTCTTTGTGCCAGATGTCGGGAGGAAGGGGATGCCTGAACTGCCTGAGGTGGAGACGATTACCCGCCAATTGCGGGGGAAGGTTTTAGGCCAGAGGGTGAAGGGGGTGGAGGTCTTAGACCCCAAGCTGCAGGGTAAAGGAATAAGGAGGATAAGAGGGGAAGTGATCTCCTCCCTCCAGCGGCGCGGGAAGAACATTATCTTTGGCTTTAGGGAGGACCTTTACCTGATAGCCCATCCCCGAATGACCGGGAGGTTCCTCTGGCATCCGGATCACTACCCTCTTCAACACCTCCGGGCCATCCTCCAGTTGAGCGGAGGGGATCTTTACTGGATAGACCAACGTAGGTTTGGCACCTTGATGGTGAGTGAGGATCTCCATCTGCTCTCCAGTTTGGGGGTTGAGCCCTTAAGCCCTGAATTCAGCGAAGGTTATCTCTATCAGATTACCAAGGGGAGCTTGCGGAGGATAAAGGAATTTCTAATGGATCAACGAAGGATTGCGGGGATAGGAAACATATATGCTGCAGAAATCCTCTTCTCCGCAGGCATTCATCCCCAGAGGAGAGCAAATACCTTGAGCCGAGGGGAAATCGCCATCCTGGTGGCCAGGACAAAGTCCATCTTAAGCAAGGCTGTTCAGGAGAAGGGGACCACGGTAGACAACTACCTTGATACCAAGGGGGACAGAGGAGGTTATCAAGAGCTTCTGCTGGTATATGGAAAGGCGGGGGAGCCTTGCCCCAATTGCGGTCATCCCATAGAGAAGGTCAGGCAGTCCGGTCGGAGCACCTACTTCTGTCCCCATTGTCAGCAGGCATCGGAAATTGACCTCAGTGTTCTTTCTTAGGGAGGGCCTTTTCTCTGGATCAGAAATTATTTGAAGATTTTCCCCTTGCAAATTCATCCCCATTTTTGTAAACTCTATGAGAGGTGAGAAGTTGGAAGAACAAGGAGTAATCGTAGAACTAAAAGGGGAATTGGCCAAGGTGGCCATTACTCCCCAGTATAGCTGTGCCCATTGTGCGGCACGAGCGCTCTGCCTTCAGAGCGGGGAAAAGGTATATACGGAGGCATTAAATCCCTGGGGGGCACAAGTGGGGGATTTGGTTAAGGTGGAGATGCCCGCCAAGAGGATCTATCAAAGCACATTTCTTATCTTCTTTATGCCCCTGATCGGCCTGGCCTTGGGCTTTGTAATTGGCCAGAAGGTGGGTTTCTCCCAGGGCCTTTCTATCCTCACCGGCCTCCTCTTTGCCGGCGGTTGGCTTTTCCTCTTGGGGAGGATGGAGAGGAGAAGGGCCCTTAACCTACCCAAACCCATTATAAAAGGGCTGGTAAACAAAGGAGAAAGGAGGAACAATGAACCTGCTTAAGGATGAGGACAAGAAGTTCATCAGCGATGAATTTAAGAAACTGCAGGAGGAGGTGAAGATTACCCTCTTCACCCAAAAGTTAGAGTGTCAGTATTGTGATCAAACCCACAAACTCTTAGAGGAATTGACCAACCTTTCCGACAAATTGAGCCTCCAGGTCTTCAATTTCACCACGGATAAGGAGAAGGCCCAAGCATATGGGGTGGACAAGATCCCTGCCACTATCATCGAAGGACCTAAGGACTACGGGATCAGGTTCTATGGAATACCTTCTGGTTATGAGTTTACCTCCCTGTTAGAGGCCATTTCTATGGTTTCAGCCCGAGATTCTGGGCTCTCCGCTGATAGCCGGAAGAGGATAAGAACAGTGAATAAACCCGTGCATATCCAGGTGTTTATTACTCCCACCTGTCCCTACTGCCCACGGGCAGTGCAGCTTGCCCATCGATTGGCCATGGAGAATGACTACATCGTCGCCGATATGGTTGAGGCCATCGAGTTCCCTTACCTCTCCAACCGCTATCAGGTGCAGGCTGTCCCCAAGGTCGACATAAATGATAGGGTGCAGTTTGAGGGGGCTCTGCCGGAGCCAGCCTTTGTAGATCAGGTCTTAGCCGCTGCGGAGGTCGAATGAAGGGCCTCCTCCCCTTGGTGAATATCCTCCGTGGCGCGGTAAAGAAGGAGGTGGAGGCCTTCAATTACTATCGAACGGCAAGCAGATCCTCCCCTTTTGAGGAAACAAAGGCATTGCTTATCCAGCTCGCTGAGGAGGAGAGAAAGCACAGGTTGGCGCTCCTTCAGGAGATCACCACTTTACATAGGTTTGCTCAGTCTGAGGGAAAAGAGCTTTTCGGGAGTACAGAAGTAATTTATCCCCTGCCCAAAGTTTTACCTATTCAACGGTTCCACTACCCCCAAGTAGAGGTGGTCTCCCTTTCCCTCCCTGGGGTATTTATGGGCGGTGATTACTTCCATAGCTTCCCTTGGAGGGGGAAAGAGGGGGATAGCGCCTTGTTGATTATGCTCTTTGATGTTATGGGCCATGGGTTGAAGGCCACTAAACTCAAGGCTATCCTCACGGAAGAGATTGGTGGTTTATTGGAAGATTCCACGCCAGAGGACTGGGTGGAAAACTTCTCTCCGGCTAACCTCTTGGGTAGGCTGAACAAGGTGCTCAGCGAGCAGGGCAAAGAAGAGCTCACCTTTGTTACCCTCTTCGCTGGGCTTTTGCACCGGGATATCCTCTGGTATGGATCGGCAGGCCATGAGCCTCCCTTCCTCCTCACCCCCAGAGGGGAAGTGCGTTCCCTCACTGAGACCCAGTTTCCTTTAGGCATAGAGGGGGCGACTACTTATAGGGAGAGGAATATCAAGCTCCATCCAGGGGAGACCCTTCTCCTCTTCTCCGATGGGCTGATCGAGGCAGAGGACGGGAAAGGTCAAGCCTATGGACGGGAAAGGTTAGGGAAAATCCTACAAAGATGTAAGAGGCTACGCCCTGATGCCCTCATTGAAAAGGTGATCGATTCCTTAGGCGAGTTTTTGGGCGGGCGGCCGTTAAGCGACGAGCTCACCTTAGCGGCGATTAGGCTTACCCGCCGGAAGGTTAAGGCCCCCTTGGGGAATAAGGAGTAGGTTGTTGGTTCCTGATACCGAAAGAAGTATGAAAACTCAGCAAATTGATGAGATAAGATATAAGCCAATAGGGATTATCCATTCCCCATTCAAGGAACCATCAGGGACGCCGATCCAATCGGCAGGTGCGTCAGGCGTGGAGGGAAGGGTCGAGCTTTTCCCAGAATATGCCAAGGGTCTAAAGGATATTGAGGGGTTCTCGCATATCATCCTCATCTACCACTTCCACCTCTCCGGGAAGGTTTCCTTAGAAGTGGTGCCATATATGGATAACAGGTTGCATGGGTTGTTTGCCACCCGGGCGCCGGCTCGCCCAAACCCCATTGGCATATCGATAGTAAAGCTTCTCAAAGTGCAAGGGGTGATGCTTTACGTTCGCGATGTGGATATCGTTGACTCCACCCCCCTCTTAGATATCAAGCCTTATGTTCCGGATTTTGACCTCCGGGAGGCTCAGATTGGCTGGCTTGCTAAGGAGCTAAACAAGCTGGGGAGAACTAAAGACGATGGAAGGTTTAGCAGGTAGTCGGTCACTAAACCCTGGGATCCATTTATAAGGAGGAGGAGATGAACCTAAGGACCCTTCATAAGATCGGTTATGGGATGTATGTGGTCAGCGCAAAGGCGGGGGAGAAGTTCAATGGGCAAATCGCCAATAGCGTCTTCCAGGTCTGTGCCGAACCTCCAGTGATCGCCGTTTGCATCAACAAGGAGAACCTCACCAACGAGTTCATCCGGAATGGTAAAGCGTTTACGGTCTCCATCCTCACCGAGGATACACCGATGGAGTTCATCGGCAAGTTCGGCTTTCGATCGGGAAGGGAGCTTGACAAGTTCAAAGACGTCCGCTATAAATCAGGGATAACTGGTGCTCCAATTGTTCTCGATAATTCCATAGGCTACATCGAGGCTAAACTGATAGAGAGCACGGAGATGGGCACTCACACTGTCTTCTTTGGTCAGGTAGTGGAGGCAGAGATTATCGCTGACCGCCCGCCGATGACCTACGCCTATTATCATCAGGTGAAGGGGGGGAGATCTCCTAAGAAGGCCCCCACCTACATCAAGGAGGAAAGCTGAAAGGAGGTGATGGAGATGACCAAGTTTAGATGCAAAATCTGTGGGTATGTTTATGACCCAGAGAAAGGGGATCCAAACTCCGGAATAGAACCAGGGACATCCTTTGAAGACCTCCCTGAGGGTTGGGTTTGCCCCATATGTGGAGCGGGAAAGGGAGATTTTGAGCCTGTCTAATGAGGAGGGAGAATGCTGCAAGTGGAACCCTTGGGGATACTCAAAGGGGCTATCCTCCTGGAGCGCCAGGGGAAATCCTTTTATGAATTTGCCTCTCACCATACGGAGAGCAAGGTAGTGGGGGAGATATTCCGCACCCTTGCCATAGAGGAGGAGAGCCACATCGCCATCTTGGAGAAGGAGTATAGTAACCTCCAGCGGGAGGGCAAGTTCACCCCCCCGAAGATGGATAAAGGATCCTCTGTTGTAACCAAAGCAGTGCTTACAAAAGAAGTCCGTAAGGAGATCTCCGCAGCGGGATATGAGGCAGCAGCCATATCCGCGGCGATGGCTATGGAGGAGAAGGCGGTAAAGTTCTACGCGGAAAGCGCTGCTTCCACAGATGACCCAGTGGCTAAGAGGCTCTACCGCTGGCTGGCTGACTGGGAGAAGAGCCACTTGGTCTTCCTCTCTGAGCTGGACGAGGAGCTCAGGGAGAGCATCTGGTATGATAACAAGTTCTGGCCAATTTATTGAGAAAAAAGGAGGAGATCTAAAATGGAAGTGAGGATACCTCTAATTGGAGAGGATTTTCCGGAGATCGAGGTGCAGACGACCCAAGGCAGACTCAAGCTGCCTGGCCACTATGCAGGAAAGTGGTTCATCCTCTTCAGCCATCCGGCTGACTTTACGCCTGTATGCACCACCGAATTCGTCGGCTTTCAGAGGCGGTATGAGGAGCTAAAGGGGCTGGGGTGTGAGCTCATCGGGTTGAGCATCGACCAGGTCTTTTCGCACATCAAATGGGTGGAGTGGATTAGGGACAACCTGAAGACAGAGATCCAGTTTCCCGTGATCGCCGATGACACTGGGAGGGTTGCCGGCCTACTTGGTCTCATCCATCCGGGCAAGGGGACGAATACGGTGAGGGCAGTCTTTATAGTTGACCCCCAAGGGGTAATTAGGGCTATCCTCTACTATCCCCAGGAACTGGGGAGGAATATGGACGAGATAGTAAGGATGATCAAGGGGCTGCAGATATCGGATAGGGAGAGGGTGGCCATCCCGGCCAACTGGCCAGACAATGAGTTGATCAATGATGAGGTAATCATCCCCCCGGCTATGGATGAGGAGACAGCCAGACGCCGGGGTGAGGAGTATAAGTGCTTTGACTGGTGGTTCTGCCACCGCAAGCTTTAAGGAGGATGAAAAAGATGAAGAAGATGACCGAAAAGGCCCTCCAAGAGGCCTTCGCCGGGGAGTCTATGGCCCATATGAAGTACCTCGCCTTCAGCGAGATAGCGGAAAAGGAGGGGTTTCCCAATGTGGCCAGGCTGTTCAGGGCCATCGCCTATGCGGAGCAGGTTCATGCCACAAATCACGCCCGCAACTTAGGTATAATAAAGGGGACTGGGGAAAACCTGCAAGCTGGCCTGGAAGGGGAAGCATTTGAGATAGAGGAGATGTACCCAGCCTATGATGCCGTGGCCAAGCTTCAGGGCGAAAAGGGGGCGGAGAGGGCGATCCATTATGCCCTGGAGGCAGAGAAGATCCACCGGGGACTATATGAGTTGGCCAAAGACCAGGTGGAGAGGGGTGAGGACATTGGAGGCCAGGAGATATATATATGCCCTGTTTGTGGATACACCCATATGGGCAAGCCACCGGAGAGATGTCCAGTGTGTAACCTCCCGGGAGAGAAGTTGGTGAAATTCTAAGCCGGGCATCTGTCTAATAATTACCTAAGGAGGAACGATGGTTAAAGAGGAGAGATTGGATATGTTCTGCTACCAGTGCTCCCAGACAGCAAGGGGAACCGGATGCACGGTAAAAGGGGTATGTGGCAAGGAGGCCACCGTGGCCAGGTTGCAGGACAACCTGTTATTAGCCACCAAGGGGATGTCTGCTTACCTCTACCACGCCCGGGAGTTAGGTTACACTGACCCAGAGATAGATGCCTTTGTGGAGCGGGCTTTTTACTCCACCTTCACCAATGTCAATTTCGACCCAGAGGATTTCGTCCGCTTGGCGGTGGAGGCCGGGGAGATGAACCTGAGGACGATGAGGCTTTTGAAGAAGGCCCACATCGAGGCATTCGGGGAGCCTGAACCCACCCAGGTGCTGACGGGGACCGTTAAGGGGAAGGGGATCATCGCCACCGGCCATGGGCTCAAGGCTCTGGCGGCGCTCTTGGAACAAACTGCGGGAACAGGGATCAATGTCTACACCCACTCCGAACTCCTCCCTGCTCATGGCTACCCGGGTTTGAAGAAATATGAGCATTTAGTAGGCAACTTAGGGAGGGCTTGGTTCGACCAGAAGCAGCTCTTCTCCCAATACCCGGTGGCCATCTTGGGCACCTCGAACTGTGTCCTTCTTCCCCGGGAGGAATATAAGGAGAGGATGTTTACCACTGGCCCGGCGCGACTTCCCGGAGTGCAACACATCGAGGGATATGACTACACCCCAGTGATCGAGAAGGCAAAGACCTTGCCCTCGCTCGATGAAAGTGCGGGGGATATAGTGCTTACTACAGGTTTCTCTAAATCAGTGATCCTCTCCTTAGCGGAGAAGATCAAGCAACTGGTGGAGAGGGGGAAGATCCGTCACTTCTTCTTGGTAGGGGGATGTGATTCACCGCTGAAAAGGGCCAACTACTACCGGGAGTTCGTCCAAAAGCTGTCCCAGGATACGGTTGTCCTCACCTTGGCCTGTGGCAAGTTTCGCATCAATGACCTTGCACTGGGTGAGATAGAGGGAATCCCCAGGCTCATCGACCTGGGCCAGTGCAACGATTCGATTGTGGCCATAGAGATCGCTGAGGCTCTGGCTGATCTCTTCGGCGTGGGAATAAACGATCTCCCCTTGACCCTCATCCTCAGTTGGATGGAGCAGAAGGCGGTGGCCATCCTCTGGAGCCTCCTCTCCCTGGGAGTGAAGGGGATCTACCTCGGCCCTATCCTTCCGGCTTGGGTGAACGAGGAAATCCTCCAGGTGCTGCAGAAGAACTACGATCTGCGGCTAATCGGTGAACCCGAGGAGGACATCAAGGCAATCCTTGGCGGATAGCTGATGGGATAATTGAATTAAGTGGGTTTTTAAGGGGGAACGACAAGATAGGGAGGTAGAAAGATGACTGAGCAAAGACAGATATACAAGTGCCGGATATGCGGGAATATAGTGGAGGTGCTACATTCTGGGAAAGGAGAACTCGTCTGCTGTGGAGAGCCGATGATTCTCCTGAGGGAAAATTCGGTGGACGCTGCCCAGGAGAAACACATCCCAGTGGTGGAGAGGATGGAGAGGGGGATGAAGGTAAAGGTGGGGGAGGTGCCTCATCCTATGGAGGATGCCCACCACATCGAATGGATTGAGCTCATCACCGGGGGGGGAGTCTATCGCCAGTTCCTTGCCCCCGGAGACCCCCCAGAGGCAAGTTTTGATGTGCCGGCTAAAAAGACGGCTGCCCGTGCCTACTGTAACCTGCACGGGCTATGGAAAGGAGGGGAGAACCAATGATTGGCAAGAAGATGGAGGAGGCGATGAACCAGCAGATCAAGCACGAGCTGGAGTCGGCATACCTCTACCTCTCCATGGTCGCCTACTTCCATTCCCAGGGGTTGGATGGAATGGCCCAATGGATGAGAGCCCAGACCCAGGAGGAGATCGTCCATGCGATGAAGTTTTTCGATCATATCAAGGAGAGAGGGGGAAGGGTAGAGCTTCTCCCCCTGGCACAGCCGAAAAGGGATTGGACCTCACCTCTGGAGGCCTTCCAGGAGGCCTACCAGCACGAGCAGTTCATCACCTCCAAGATAGATGATCTGGTGAGGCTTGCTGCCCAGGAGGAAGACCATCCCGCGGGCATCCTCCTGCAATGGTTCGTCAGCGAACAGGTGGAGGAGGAGTCCTCTACCTCCCAGGTGGTCCAGATGTTGGAGAGGATAGGTGATTCCGGCCACGGTTTGATTATGCTCGATCGAGAGTTGGGGGCACGCACCTTCAATCCGCCTCCGGCGGCGGAGGAATAAAGATGGCCATCCATTTCAACGCCGATGAGATCCTGGGGATAGCCGAGCAGATCGAGAGAAACGGGGCCAAGTTCTATCGCCAAGCGGCCCAGGGCTTTTCAGATGTTGGCGTGCAGGAGAAACTGCATAGGCTTGCTGCTATGGAGGAGAAGCATGAGAGGACCTTCCATTCCCTGAGGGAGGACCTCTCTGGGGGGGAAGGGGTGGTGGGTGGGTTTGACCCTACTGGTGAGGCAGCCATGTATCTGCAAGCCATAGCTGATGGGCAGGTATTTGATCTGCGTCGGGACCCCAGTGAACGGTTGAAGGGAAAGGAATCGGTTGAGGATGTCCTGCAGATGGCTATTGGCTTGGAGAGGGATTCCATAGTCCTCTACCAAGGGATTAGGGATTTGGTTGCGCCAGGGTTGAACAGAGAGAAGGTGGAGGCCATCATCAAGGAGGAGATGGGCCATCTCACCCTGCTCAGCGGGGAGCTAACCTCCCTTAGACGGCAGAGGGGATAGCCTTGTCCTCTATTTTAAACCCAAGGGAGAGGGGAGGAGGCCCTAAGCCCCTTGAGGGTATCCCTCCCTCCCTTCCTTGGGTTGATGCCCGGCTGACCTCAGGGTGATTCCCCTGGGGGGCGGTGTATCAGATAGAGGCCTGTTCCCTCGGAAACCCCCGCCTTTAGGCGGTTCTAAAAAGGAGGAAGGATGAGTGAAGTAAATCCCCAAGTGGTGGAGGCCATAAAGATGGCCATACAACTGGAGAAGGATGGACGGGCCTTTTTCGAGGAGGCAGCCAATAAGGCCCAACGCCCCCTGGCAAAGAAGATGTTTAAGACCTTGGCAAAGGATGAGATCAACCATCTGCACACCTTCCAGAAGATGTTCGACTCCATCATCACCCCTACAGAGTGGGAGGAATTGGTCAAAAGGCCATCCAAGGTGGGGGAGGTTCCTGTGTTTCAGGGGGAGGTGGGGCGAAAGGGGGAAGTGGCTCCCAGCGAGATAGAGGCCTTGCGGATAGCCATGGAAAACGAGAGGAAGGCCATTGATTTCTTTAATAGGGTTGCGGAGGAGACGGACAATCCTCAGGCCAGAGAGATATTTA
>JAOZPP010000057.1 GCA_029932675.1 bacterium | reverse complement strand
ATTTTCTATGGCTACCCCATAAACCTACCGCCTTTAGGCGGTAGTAGTTTAGTTTGAATATCTGGTGATAATCTCGTGGTTTCGTAACGCATAATCTGGGATCACCTTCTTTATTTATTGGTTAGCCTACCTTTAATAGGCAAACCTAATTTAGGTCAAAAAAAATATATTCAAAGAATCAAATTAAGTAATCCTCCAACGAGAAGTGCGGAGATTATCATAATAACCGCAGATTTCAACATATCCTTTATACCCAACTCCCTGATGAGCACAGCGAATGTGGCCACACAGGGGAAATACATAGCCAGGACAACTGAGGAGATCACCAGTTGTTTCAGAGATAAACCCAAGGGGGCGAGCATACCGACGGCCACATCCTTTCTTAAAAAACCGATAATCAATGCTCCCACCGCCTCAATGGGGAGGCCCAATATCCTGGTGACCAAGGGGGCAGCAACCCGACCTAAAAGGTCTATGACCTTCAGTGAATAAAGGACATTTACAATAAATACCCCTAAGAGGACATAGGGCAGAGCTTCCCTGAGAAACCCCTTAACCCGCATCCACAGCTTCTTAGCCAGTGCAGGAAAGTAGGGAATGCGATAGGGGGGGATCTCCACAAAAATCTCCGGACTCTCCCCCTTGAAGAGCAAGTTCATCAAAACACCCATCAAGAACCAGACGGCGACAAGTGTACCAAACACTAAACCCAATCCCTTAGCTCCGTATTTGCCAATCAGCCCGATAATCATAGCAATCTGTGCTGTACAGGGAACGGCAATCGCCATTAGGGTAGCACCGATAAACCTCTCCCTCCGCGTCTCTAAAACCCTGGTAGCCAGGGCTCCCGGAACATTACAACCAAGCCCTAACATCATAGGGATTATGGCCATCCCATGAAGCCCTAACTGATGCATTATCTTGTCCACAAGGATGGCAAGCCGAGGTAGATAACCTGAATCCTCCAAGAAACTCAGGGCCAAATAGAAGGCAAATATGTAGGGGAGCACCGCACCTATGGGGATATAGACCCCCGTGGTCAGGATGCCAAAAGACTGGAAGAAGTCTATCTTGCCGTCTATGAGCTTCCCGATTAGTATCTCATGGATGAAACCTCCTCCACTAAGAAGGAGGGAAAACTTCGTCATCACCGGCATCCATAGTATATCAAAGAGGGGATCAAACACATAACCAATAAGTCCTTCCCCAATAAACCTGATTATCTCAAAAGTAGCCAGTAGAACGAGAAAGGCAATGGGTATCCCGGTGGGAGGAGAAATCGAGGCTTCAGCCAATTTCTCCAAAAAAGTATGGTGCCGATGGCCTACCCGCTGAGTCTCCTCCACGATCTTTCCTACCTCATGCCATCTCTCTTCATCCTCATACTCATATCTTCCCTCCCTGGCCTCCTCCAGCCTATCCACCAGTTTCTTTACACCTTCGCCGGTCACCGCCACTGTAGGGACGACAGGAACGCCAAGCCTCTCTTCAAGTTTATCCACATCTATGGAGACACCGGTATGCTTCGTCTCATCCCAGAGATTTAGGGCAACGATGAGAGGTATTCTCCTTTTAAGTAACTGTAGGGTGAGGTTCAGGTTTCTCTCCAGGTTGGTAGCATCTACGATGTTTACCACAATCGCCCCCTCTTCTTCCTCAGCCTCCTTCAATATCTCCACAGCTACCTCTTCCGCCCTTGAAGTTGGCTCAAGGGTGTAAGTGCCTGGAGCATCAACCACCTCTATCCTCTCATCCCCATATTTCATATATCCCTTTCTAAATTCCACTGTTGTGCCAGGGTAATTGGAGGTAATGACATTCACCCCCGTTAAACGGGTAAAGACGACACTCTTCCCCACATTGGGGTTACCCATTAAGAGAATTCTCCTCATTCTACCTCCACAAAGACCCTTTTGGCCATTCCATAGCCAATAGCTACCTCGGTATTACCCACCCTTACGGTAATAGGCCCCCTCATTATTTGGGCGCTTGCCTTAGTGATCTTTATACCTTCCCTTATCCCCAGAGCCTCTAACCTCCTTAAGAGCCCAAATCCACCCTCAATCTTCACCACTCTTCCCCTCTCTCCCCTTTTCATCTGCGCAAGTTCCTTCATCTCTCACCACTTAGTTTTCATTTTCAAAAACATTAAAGTTCACTTTCTTCCCTTTGGGCAGGATTCTGGCCGTCTATTAAATTTAGCAAAGTATCTAAAACTGGCAAGCCAAGAGGGAAAACCTTCAGGACAGGTCTCTATGAACTCTATGAACTTGTTGATCCTCACCAAGGATTCCTGATGAATGTAATGCTCAATCTTACAGGCATCTTTTGTCGCCGTCTCCAGATCCACGCCCAGTATTCCATTGAGGAACTTGACCAGGGTTTGATGTTTGGCGTAAATTTCATCGGCTATCTCTCTACCTTGGGGGGTAAGCTCCACATAGCCATATCTCTCGTGAACTACCAACCCCCTCTCCACAAGAGCCTTTAGAGCACCTATTACCGAAGCCGTCTTCACATCAAGGAACTTGGCTATGTTTCTCACCCTGGCCACCTTCTCCTTCGACCCGATGATCAGGATGGCCTCTAAATAATCCTCGAGGCTTGGGGTCAAGTCTGTCATCTCCACCACCTCCCAACAATGTTAGGCATGGCTAAATATAATAGTCCAACCTATAATTGTCAAGAAAAAAATCGGTTTAAACCTAAACTCTTAATAGGAGATAATCTCTAAGTCCGCATATTTGGCCAGAATCTTCTTTAGGCTGTGGCCAGGGAACATAACGGTTAATTTAAGGTTCTCCCCAGAGCCTTCGCTCTTCATCACCACCCCTTCCCCCCAGGATGAATGCCTGATGACGCTTCCCTTCTTGAGCCCAAAGGGGGTAAACTCGCTCTTCCACCCCCCACCCCACCCAGAATCTGGAACCCTCTTCTCCAAAAGCTCCGGGGGGATCTCCCCCAAAAAGCAGGAAGGTATGCTCCGGTAATTCCCTTCGAATTTCCTCCTCCTCTTGGCATAAGTGAGAATGACCCTATCCTTGGCTCGAGTAAGACCCACATAGAAGAGCCTTCTCTCCTCCTCTAACTTCTCCAAGCTATCTAAGGAATGAGTAACCGGGAAGAGCCCTTCCTCTAACCCACAGATGAAGACAACTGGGAACTCCAACCCCTTAGCATTGTGTAGGGTCATCAAGGTGACCGCCTGAGAAGTTCCTTCCCAACCATCGATCTCGGTGAGGAGAGAAACTTCCTCCAGATATGCCTGCAGAGATGGCTGCGGATTCCTTTCAGCGAAGTCCCTAACTGAATTAAGGAGCTCCCCAAGGTTTTCCATCCTCCCCTGGGCTTCCAGGGTTCCTTGGGCTTCTAATAGTGAGCGGTAACCAGTGCGGGCGATGGTCATCTCTACCAGCTTGGGCAAAGAAATATTCCTTGACTCGACTTGCAGTTGGGTTATCAACCGAACAAATCCTTCAACTGCCCTCCTATAAGAAGTTTGCAGTCCCTCCACCTCCGCAACCCTTTGCATTGCTTCGAAAAGGGGGATACTTTGCTCCTGAGCATATCTGACGATCTTCGCCCTCGTCCCTTCACCTATCCCGCGGGGGGGAACATTAATTACCCTCAGGAGGCTGGTCTCATCCAAGGGATTGGCGATAACCCTCAGGTAAGCCAGGATGTCCTTTACCTCCCTCCTCTCATAGAACCTCAATCCTCCTACGATAGTATAGGGGATAGCCTCCCTCTTGAACTCCTCCTCCAATATCCGGGACTGGGCGTTTGTGCGGTAGAGGATGGCAAAATCTCCATATCTCCTCCTCTCCCTCCTCATTAGGTCCTCAATAACCTGAAGGATGGAGGCTGCCTCTTCCCTCTCATCCCCACACCCAATGAGGATAATCTTCTCCCCTCCTTCCCTCTCCGTCCAGAGTTGCTTACCCTTCCGGCCAAAGTTGTTCTTTACTACAGAGCCGGCAGCCTGCAAGATCATTTGGGTGGAACGATAGTTCCTCTCCAACTTAACCACTTTGGCCTTTGGATAGTCCTTCTCAAAGTCGAGTATATTCCTTACATCGGCTCCCCTCCATCCATAAATCGACTGGTCGTCATCCCCGACCACGCAGAGGTTGTGATGGGCGGAGGCCAAGAGGTTAAGCCATCTGTATTGGGCATAATTTGTATCCTGGTATTCATCCACTAAAATATACCTAAACCTTTGCTGATAATGACCAAGGATGTGGGGAAAGGCTGAGAAAAGCTCAACTGTCTTCATTATTAAGTCAGAGAAGTCTAAGGCATCGTAGCTGCGCAGTCTTTGCTGGTAATGCTCGTAGACCTCAGCCACCACCCTCTCCAAATAATCCCTGCTATCTCGACCATACTCTTCATCTCCAATGAGGTTGTTCTTGGCCCATTCAATCTTCGCCCTCACCAGAGCCGGTGGAAAGCGCAACTTGGGAAGTTCCAACTCCTCCATCAGCCTCTTAATCAGCGAGAGTTGGTCATCCTCGTCATAGATCGTAAATCGGGGGGTAAATCCCATTAGATCAATATGCCTCCTCAAAATCTTAGCACAGGTGGAGTGAATGGTGGCCACCCAGGGGCTCGCTGTCCTTTGGGGGAGAAGCTGGTTAATTCTCTCCCCCATCTCCTTTGCTGCCTTATTGGTGAAGGTGACAGCCAGTATGTTCATCGGGCTAACCCCTTTATGGGCAATAAGGTAGGCCACCCGATAAGTGAGCACCCTTGTCTTCCCACTTCCTGCTCCCGCCAAAATTAGAAGCGGACCCTCTGTGTGTTCAACCGCCTCCCTTTGTGCTGGATTGAGATCATCCAAAAGATTCTTCATAGCCACCGATGCTAAGTTTAGCCCTTTACATAGTTAACTTTAACCAATCGAGATTTCTGAAGGATTCTGATCGATAAAATTAGCAAAACCCTCTTGCCCTGTCAAGGTGAAAAAACCAACCCTCTTTGACGCTGAAGTAGCATTAGAAGAAGGCCCTTAAACACCCCTTGTGAAGCAATAGGGATAGGAGGGAACTTCATATGAAAACCGCCAGAGTAACCCCTCTGGCGGTTCTCCCTCTATTGGACACCTATTCCCCCTGAAATGGATGGCCTATTTTATGAGGATCAACCTCCTAACCTGCTCAAAACCTGGGGCCTTCATTCGGCAGAGATACACCCCTGAGGCAACCCTCCTACCCCTTCCATCCCGACCGTCCCAGACCACAGAGTAGCGACCAGGGGCCTGCTCCCCATCCACCAAGGTTCTCACCTCCTGACCAAGGATGTTGTAGATCTTTAGGCTGACAACTGGTTGCTGTCCACTGACCGCTGGGAGGTAGTAGCGGATAACGGTAGCGGAGTTAAACGGATTGGGGTAGTTCTGCAGCAGGGTGTACCCCGAGGGGATGGACTCGTTCTCCCCTTCCCCTTTGACCCCAGTAGTTACCCCAAACCAACTCAGGATGCTGTTTAACAGCTCTGTTCTCGCCTCCAAGCTCTGCCCAGGGGTATCCCCAGTAAGGGCCTCAAACCCAAAACCAAAATAGACCAGATGTCCGGAACCCGCATACCTGATAGCCGCGGACTCAGGAGACCCGGAAGGATAGTACCTAAAGATGGTCACCGCCCCGGAAAGCGGAGAGACCGCATCTGGATGCCTCTGGTTGTCTGCCCCCCCATAGCCATTGAGATAGAGCATTAACCCATCGGTAATAGGATCACCACTTACCCCAAAGAGCATATCCCTCTCCTCAACCTGGCCTCCATAGGCGGAATGGAGAACCTGATGATAAAACGCTGTGTCCGAAGCATCCCCCTCCTCTACCAGATCATAACCTATATCCTCCCCACTGAGGAAGAGGTTCCCTCCCCCCTCCAGATAAGCAGCAACATCGGCCTGCTCCCCGGAAGTCAAACTGCTCAAGGAGTCATTTCCCGTAAGCCAAATAACCGCTTGGTAATGGCTTAATGTCTCCCCAGGTGAACCCTGCCCGGCCGTCTCCCAGAGATCATAGGGGACAAGTCTGGAAAGGCTGGCCTCATAATAGCCCTGATAATTAGCCCCCCCATCATCGTCAACCAAGAGGACTGGGGAAGGGCCAACCTCAACCCAGAGGCTGTCAGTCTTGTGATAACCACCATCCGCATTTAGCTCCAAGAAGATAAGGGCAGTATGGCTGGGGGCATCAGAATCCACCGCAAAGCCAAAGGGATCGGTTAGGTTCTCCACCGAGTCCTCCACCCCTACCGAGTCAAAGTCTGCTTGGGCATCGGTAATGTTGATGTAGGGACATCTGGTCCAGATAGTGCCAGTAAGATCAAGGGCAGGTATCCCCCGATTGTAAACCTCCACCCTTAACTCCACAACCTCCCCTGGGTCAGGGCGGCCATTATCGTTCCCCACCCCATCTTCTACGGTATAGCCAAGAGTAGAAAGAAGAGGGGTGGTTATCGGGATTACCTCCTTTAAGACCCAGTTATCTTTGTCCAGTACAACCCCCGTGGGCAGAGAGTCCACCATAAACTCAAAATGCTCCCCCCAATCGTCCACCATAACCCTTTCAGTTATCTGGGTATCGGGCAGGATGATATCCAAATCCATCGGCATTTTAAAGGGGGGGAAATCATCCTGCACCTGTCGGATATAGACATCAACTAAGTAGCCAGGATCAACATCTTGGGAGGTCCAGAGAAATTCATATTGGGGATAACCAGCCTGGTAGATCCACTCCTGGAAGAACCAGTCCAGATCCCCACCATACACCCCCTCACAGACCTCCTGGAACTGGGGGATAGTCGCTATCCCATACTTGTAGGCATCGTAATATGCCTGAAGTATCCCCCAGAAATTGTCATCCCCTACCACGTGCCGCAACATATGCAATACCCATGCTCCCTTATAGTAGATGCGGGCTAGATCAAAGAGACGCCCGGGAGGGGGATCATAAATGGGAAAGTCATTACCAGCCACCCTAAAATAGGTGTTCGCCCTTCCATTCATCTCCTGATGCATTGCTGCCGAACCGTATTCATCTTCTACCCACAAGGCCTCAGAATAGGTGGCAAATCCCTCGTTGAGCCAGATGCTTGCCCAGTCTGCACAGGTAATCATATCCCCCCACCATTGATGGGCAAGCTCATGGGCCACCCCTTCCTCCCATCCACTCGTCGCAGCAAACCGGCCAATGGTGGTCATCGTCTGGTGCTCCATACCCCCACCGAAGCCAGCTACTGTGGCCATCCCATACTTAGAGAAAGGATAGTCTCCAAAGCGGCTGGCATAGAATCCCATCATATCGGGAACCTTAGCAAAGTTTTGCAACGCCTTGATAGAGTCTGGGTGATAGACGAAGTGTTGCACCAAGATGGTATCCCCGTAGGGCGAGTAGAAGTTATCATTGATAATAGCATACTTCGAGATGGCCACCGAGATCAGGTAGGTAGCAATGCTGTGGGTTTCATCCCAATGGTAGGTAACCAGGTCACCCTTCTTGGTGGATGTTGTGTCCACCTCCATAAGAAGGCCGTTGGAGGCAACCTGATAGCCCAAGGGGACAGTGGCATTTAACTGGCTGCCGTAGTCCGCTTTATCCCAGGGCTTGTCGAAACAAGGGAACCAATATCGCGAGTCGGAGGGCTCACAAGTGGTAAAGCCTGTGGCAGGCACCCCACCACTGGCATAAAAGAAATAATACCCCCTTGCTGGGTGCCCATGGTAGGTGACTTCCACATCAAAGGAGTCACCCAGGGAGAAGGTCATACCCATATCCTCAATCTGCAACTTCTCATCGGAGAGTTGCCAAAGGGGAGCGATTACCCCATTTATCTTCACTGTATCCACAGAAAAAGAAACACAGTCCAGATCCAGCGAGGAGAGCCCCTCCACCTGGCTGCGACAAGCAATAATTGCCGTTCCCTCTAAGTAGTCCGAGGTCATCGGAAAATAGAGGTCAAGCCGGTAATGCAGAACATCATAGGTATGGGTGGACTCGGCTACCACTGGAAGGGGAGACCTCCCCTTTAGGTAAATCTCCTTGCCATCCGCTAACGGCCACCCACTCCCTTCCCCCCCCTCAGCCCCCAAACACCTGCCCGCAAGCAGGGCTAAAAAAAGAACAGAGAGGATGGATTTCCTCATCTCCCCCTCCTTTCCATTATTCGCTTTTCAGCTTATCGGTATTCAGTTCTCGCCTCCCACCCAACACCTCTCACCTCAAAACCACCAATTTCCTCGTCTTTCTCACTTTACCCTTAACCTCTAACTTACAAACGTATACTCCACTAGCCACCGGCCTGCCCCTATCGTCCTTTCCATCCCAAATCACCTGATACTCCCCTGGTTTCTGGCTACTGGCTACTAACGTCCTCACTTCCTTCCCCAGGATGTTATAAATCTTTAAACTGACTGCTGATCCCTGGGTGCTGACCGCTGACAGCCGATAGCTGATAGCTGTAGCCAAGTTGAACGGATTGGGATAATTCTGAGAGAGGGTAAATGAACTGACCCCAGGGCTTAAAGAAGGTTCATCATCTACCCCTGTCCCCTTCCAACTACACACCTTCGCCCAGATGTCCCATCCATCTCCGGGGACCCGACTATCCTCCCAGCAGGCCATAAGCAGGGTATCGGCAACGAAAAAAGCGGGTTTGCCTTGACCCTTTCCTCCTGGATCTAAGTTCAATCGAAAATTTCCCCCTTCCCTAACCCCTGGTGCCTTAAACTTTTGGAAATAGATATCCCCATCCCCCTCCCTGTAGTCGGTCCAGCCAATGATATACCTCCCTTGATGACCAACCACGGTTGGGTCAACCTGGGTTGTCCCAAAAACATCGTCGTTAACCCTAACCGGATCCGTAAGAGCTAAACCATAATTATCAAACCACTGAGCATAGATATCCTTCTCTTCGCCCTCCTTGGATATCCAGACTACACAAAACTCGTTGGTTCGACCATAAGCCACCTGGGGGGACAACTGGTAGGACTGCTCTTGGCCAACTCGGAAGTTTCCCCTAATTGGGTGGGCCAAGCTATCCAAAATCTGAATATAGATGTGAGAATCCCATTGAAAACCGTCATATAAGCGTTCCCTCCACACAGTAGCAAAGCCTTTCGCTCCATCTACCCAAGGATGATCCCGATAAGAATCCCTTGTCCCCTCGTCTATCCGGAAGTTTGAACCGAGAGGTGAAAGGGTAGAATCATAAACTTGACAAAAGATCCCATACCCCTCCCTCCAATCCTCCCAACAGACCAACAGGAGTCCATTATTTCCATAGCTTAGGGAAGGAAAACCCTGAAAGCCGAGGCTTTGATCATTAACCCTAATGCTACTCCCTGGCCAAGCCTTCAGCCAGACATCCCAGTCCCCCTCCTCCCACTCCATCCAGCTTAGGGAGAATCTCCCCTTTTCATTGGTGGCCACCTGAGGAGAGAGTTGGGTACAAGGCCAGGGCCTCTCCTGGATGAGGAAATTCCCCCCTAAAAGCTGACCATCCCTGGTAAACCACTGTCCACAGAGCTTAGCCTTTCCCCACCTATAATCCTCCCAGGCCGAGAGGGTCAACCCTTGGTGGTCAGAGGCCAAGGAGGGGGAAAGTTGATGGGCGCCTCCAATATCCCCCCCGGGCTTAAAGTTACAGCCCTCTGGCCCCCCAATGGAGTCATAACCTTGTGCAAATACTTGGGCCAACCCCTCCCTGCGGTCTCGCCAACAGATACAAAACCCATCCCTCCCACAAGCCGTCGTGGGCCAAAGCTGATCGGCTTCAGACTGATCATCATCTACCCGAAAATTCCCCCCCTGAGGGTTGCCCTCTCGGTCAAACCTCTGCGCGTAGATATCATAGTTGCCTTCCCTCTTATCGGCCCAGGAAACAAGAAAGCCCCTTGAATCTGCACCTATTGAGGGTAGAGACTGTTCGCTCTGGGTGGGGTCTTGGCTTACCCTTATCACTTTGCCAAGGGCCCTCCCTTGGGAATCATACCTGCGAGCAAAGACGTCGTAATCCTCACCCATCCATTCCTCCCAGGCCACCACAAACCCTTCGCTCCCCGCTACTGAGGGATACCAAGCCGCATACCCTAAGCTATCATCATCCACCCAGAAATTATCTCCGCAAGTTTTGCCACTTTCCTTGATGAATTGGCCAAAGATATGAGCTGGTCCCTTCCGGTAGTCCCGCCAAACCACAAAAAAGACCCCATCCCCAGAGGAGGCCACCTGGGGATAACGTTGCGAAGCCCGCGGGGTGGGATCATTGAGTTTGAAGTTGTCCCCCCAAAGGGAATCGAGATCAAAGAACTGCCCATAGATGTCCGGCTCACCATCCCGGCGGTCCTCCCAAACGGCAAGGAACATCCCCTTCCATCCGGCTACATCTGGATAATACCTTTCTGCCCCCTTACCCTGACTAAGCTTAAAATTCCTTCCCCTTCTCCCTCCAGCGAATATCTGGGCGTATATCTCTGGCTTCCCCTCCCGGTAATCGCTCCAAACCACAGCCCATCTCCCTTCCCCATCGGAGGCAATCCCTGGGGTCCACTGATTTGCCCCTCCCCAATCATCATTGACCCGCACACTTTCACCCCAAGGTTCACCATCCCCCCCCAACATCTGAGCATATATATCATAATCACCATTGCGCTCATCCATCCAGACGGCCACAAAGCGGCCATCGGAAAGGGAGGCTATGGCCGGATACCACTGGGGAAATCCCCCAGGATAGTCCTCTTCGTTGAGCTGGAACTCCTTTCCCTCCCATCCGGAAGCAGAATGCCCCATTGGCCCAACTACTCCTTGACTAATCCAGGGAAGGGGATCTATACACCCATCCAGCGGGGGGGAGGGATTACCCTCGAGCAAAGGAAGGAAGAGGAAGAGAAGAAAAAACCTCATTTAAACCCTCTTCAGAGCCTCTGAGGGATAGGCGGCCATCTCCAACATCCACTCTTTAAGCTTGGCGATCCTCTCCCCTTCAGTGGGAGGAAGGGAGAAAGGACGCCCCCGACAGTCAATTATTATCCCCACCACCCCTCCAGGAACTACAGCCTCCACCCGGCTTCCCTTACCTTCTCCCACATTAAACCCTCGAGCTGGGTCCAGAGTCACCTTGGCCTCTTCACCTACTCCTAAGGGAATGAGTTTAAGCTCCCCATAGGTCAGCGAGCCCTCTGCCTTCTCCCCCCCAGGGAGTTGAACCTGATACTTCAGGCACTCCTTGCCTGCCTTCCCCTCACCTACCGGAGCTATACAGGTGCCTAAGTGGATGAGGCAGTCCTTTTCGAAGACCTCGGTGGCCGCTTGCGGGTGAATGGTAGAGAGAACCCCCAATTGGGGCATCATAAATATGCTGTCCACAGCCAATTTTGTTATCCCCTGAGGCAAGAAGGCATCGATGAGCATCATCGCCGCTTGGTTACGGCGTGGCGCATGGGAGAGAACCCCACCACTGCCCACCAAAATATCCAGGCTCATCATATCCACCAAGGTGGCCCCAGATGCGCTTTGATCAAAGGCATCAGCTATCGTCCGCTGCTTCTGCACCCCTTTAAGGGTGGTAGCAAACGATTTATGCTGTTCGAAGGCCAACCTCAAGGCCTCCTTAGCAATGGCTTGCTCGACGATGAGTTCCTCCATTAACTGGGGGATGGTTGTGGGGCGAATCATCTTATTGCGCACCCAGTTGCGCAGTTCCCTTTCATCTAAGGGAAAAGAGACCCATCTCATAATGTTCTCCACCCCTGTCTCAGCGAAGACATTGGAGATGGAATAGCTCATCCCTAAGTTGGCGCTCACCGTGCGATTGAAGACCCCTTGAAAGACGGAGAAGACATCAGTGGTGGCACCCCCAATATCCACTCCCACCGCCTCTATCCCTTCCTTCTCGGCGATGGTCTTGATGATCTCCCCTACAGCTCCCGGGGTGGGCATAATGGGGGCATCTGTCCAGGACATAAGGGTCTTGTATCCGGGGGCCTGAGCCATTACGTGCTCCATGAAGAGGTCATGGATCTTGTCCCTGGCCGGTTTGAGATTTTCCCTCTCCAATACCGGCCTGATGTTATCGACGATCACCAGATCAGTTTTGGCAGCCAATGGAGCCTTGACCGCCTCCCGCGCATCAACATTTCCGGCATAGATCACCGGGAGTTTATAACCAATACCCAGCCTCGGTTTGGGGTCTGCGGCAGCAATCAGTTCGGCTAGCTGGGCAACATGGGTCGTAGTCCCCCCATCTATTCCACCAGAGAGGAGGATCATATCCGGCCTAAGCTGCCTTATCCTCTCTATCTGCTGATGGGGGAGCCTCTTGTCATTGGAGGCAATTACATCCATCACTATAGCCCCTGCCCCTAAGGCGGCCCTTTCTGCACTTTCTGCAGTCATACTCCTCACCACCCCAGCCACCATCATCTGCAACCCCCCTCCTGCACTGGAGGTGGAGATATAGATGTCCGTCCCCTCCCCATTCTTGGCCGGAGAGATTATCTTCCCTTGAGGAGTGAGCAATTTCCTTCCTGATAGCTCCTCCACTTCCGCAACTGCGTTGAGTACCCCCATGGTCACATCTTCAAAGGGGGCCTCCACGGTTGTTGGAGCCTCACCGCGCACAATCAGCCTATATTCCTTCCCCCTCTTTTCTATAAGTATGGCCTTTGTGGTTGTGCTACCACAGTCTGTGGCCAGAATAACATTTATCTCCTCAGGGCTCTTCGTCATCTACCCTCCTTTCTCCTTGGAGGTTAGGTCTTCTATCTTGCGGATGAGAAGTTCCACATTCCCCCTGTCCTCCATTAACTTAGTATATTCATCGTAATCGGAGGAGGTAAACACCGACTTAACCAACGGATCAAGAAAAACAAGGACCTGGCTCCCGATGAAACTCAATGGCTTTATTGATTCCAAGAACATTATCGCTGGGACCCCCATCTGCCATTTAGCTATCTTCTTGGCCAGCTTATCCAGGAGCTCTTCCTGCTTGGGGGTAAGGGTAGATCCTTTCCTCTCGATGGAGAAAGCCTTCTTAAGCCAATCCATTCCCCCTCCACCTCCGCTGGATGAACTCCACTACCTCCTCCTTATTATCGGAGAACCTAATGTATAAACCTCTAAAGGATTCCAACCTCGACCTCCCCTTAAAAGGGCTCAAAAGGACCCCATGCCTATCTATCCAGAAGCTTTTGAATTCCCCCCACTTTTTCTCTTTGGTGGAAAATGGGGATTTCACCGTCACAGACTCCTCACTAAGGGAGAAAGTTACCGGGAGGAAGAAAGAGGAAAGGGAGACCAACATAATAATTACAGAAAGGAAGGTAAGGGGTTTGCTCTTCGTCCACAACCAGACCCCCCACCAAACCAAGAAGAGCAAAACGATAACCCCCGTAGTTACCCTCCAATCCCGCCTCAGAGGATGCACCTTCCAGTGCAAAGTTTTATCTCGCGGCGTGGGCCCCATCACCTACCGGTCTATACCTCTCCTCCTTTACCCTTTTGATCTCCTCTAAGAGCTCCTTGGGGTCTATTAACTTCTTTTTCACCAGCAAACTAACCAATGCCTCTTGGGAGAGGTTGTTGGAAAGGCAGAGCTCCCTGTAGCTCACCTCCTTTTCCTTATCCCCCATCACTATCCTCAGGGCTACATCATCGTCGAGCTTTCCCTTCATTTCAACCTCACCACCTTCCCCTCCTCTATCTTCAAGATAACCACCTCACTGTTCTCCCCACTGGGATTAAAGGCTATCCTCCCCCCTACCCCCTGATACCCGTTCAACGCCAAGAGGCTCTCCCTCAACCCTTCCCTATCCCTGATCCCCTTGCCAAGAGCTTTCAAAACCAGGGAGGCCATATCATAGGAGAGAGTAACCACCCTATCCGGTTTGTAGCCAAACCTCTTCGCAAAGCGCCGTTGAAAATCCTCCCAGATTTCCCCTTGAGGGTAGAAGTCGTTGACTAAGATGGTCCCTTCAGCATATCTCCCCCCCACCCTGCGCACCTCCTCAGAACCCCAACCCCCATCCCCTAAAAGTTGGGTGTGGAGACCATAGAAGGCCACCTGAGGAGCGATCATTGCTGCCTCCCCTGGATCCGCAGAGACAAAGAGACCATCCAAATTGAGTATCCATTCCTCAGGTGGCTTTAACTTTCCGCCAGGGGTATAGAAATCAAGATCCGTTGTATCATCGGCCAATTCGATAGAGTCTACCCTGGCCAAAAGAGGCTTTCTTATAGCCCTAAATTGATCCCTGAAGTCAGTGCTTCCCTCCTGATACCAGCTCTGAGCCAAGATCCTTCCCCCATTTCCTTCCACCGCCTCAATGAAGCATCTGCTTATCTCCTTCCCCCAAGGGGTCAAGGGAGCAAGGACGGCAAACTCCTGCAGACCCAAATCCTTGATAGCATAGTGGGCTAGGGCTTTCCCTTGAAGTTCTGCCCCCACACTCCCTTGAAATACCCACTCCCCTAAGGAGGCTAACCCCCTCTGGGAGGCAGTGGGGGTAAGGAGGGGAACTCCCAAAAATTGAGAGACTGATGCTGCACCTACCGCGGTGCTGGAGAGAAGTGGCCCAAGGATAGCTAAACATCCCCCTTCGGCTAAACTCTGGGCAGCTTTGACTGCGGTAACTGGATCACCCTCTGTATCCCTTACCTTCAACTGAACATCTCCCCCCCGAGCAAAATCCTCCAGGGCCATCTTCACCCCATTTAGAAGCCTTTCTCCCCAAGGTTTATATTCTCCACTAAGCGGGGTGAGAACCCCTATATAGACTACCTTTTTCAACCTCTCTACAGCCTCACGCCATAAACGCCTGGCCTCCTTTATATAGGCCCCTCGAGGGAAACCATCGATGTATTCCTTAAAGGCCCGACTGGCCCCAAAGCAATCCCCTGTCTGAAACCTCCTCTTCCCAATAAAGAAGGTTACCATCC
Organism: bacterium; assembly: GCA_029932675.1. Lineage (GTDB taxonomy): Bacteria > SM23-81 > DAOVCL01 > DAOVCL01 > DAOVCL01 > DAOVCL01. Next base: position 6,356 of record JAOZPP010000057.1, on the reverse strand, counting down.
CTTTCCCTACTTTAACCTCCGCCTTTAGCCGTTCCAGCTCACCCAAGGAGAGTTCCGCCTCAAGGAGAGGCAAAAGGGATCTTTGGGAGAGATCTTTCAACCTTTCATCCTTCGTTCTCTCCAGGCATACCAAGTATTCCTTTGCTGCCTTCCTCTTTTCACCCAGGAGGTACCTACAATTACCGATGAGAAAATGGACATTATCCAGATAGGAACTGGAGGGATACTCCTGGAGGAACCTCTGAGCCGCAGCGATGGCCTGCTGAAAACTGCCCAAATGATAGTAACATTTGGCCACCATCAAATCAACCGCCGAGATGTAAGCGGAATGAGGGTAATCTGAGGAGATGAGAAGAAAGTTATCTAAGGCCTCCTGATACCTCCCCTTCTGGAAGAGTTCCACAGCTCGGTTAAACCTTAGCTGGTCAGATTCCCCCCCTGATGAGGAGACTACCAAGGTCATCAAGAGGGAGAGAACAACCAATCCCTTAAATATCCTTATGCTTACAGGCCAGATCTTCATGGTGATAAACAGAGCTGACTATCCTCTTTAACTCCCTTTCGGTCACTTCCCTTTCGGCTACCGCAGGTAGGGTGGCCACCAGACTGTGCAGGGGAACCCCTTGGTCTTCCCCCATCCCTATGGTCGATCGGCTTCCTATCCCACATCTATGGAGGATGGCATGATCTCCCCCGATTACTTCACTAGGCAACTGTCCTGGATGTTGCTCCTCTTCCCAATGCGAATGCAGTTTATATCCCCGCGCATGACCGCCCTGACAACCCCTGCCTGGGGAGCCACAAAAACTGTGGGGTGAATGAGATAGTGCCTGCTATCAATAAATGGCTTAATCAACCCAAAACAAAAAGGAGCCACTATCCACCACAGAGAAGGGTGCAATGGGCCCCCAAGTCCAGCGGTCCGGCAACACCCCTCTTAAGAAAGGGAGAAGTTCCCGAACTCCTCAGGGTTTATCCTCTTCAGCCTCTCCCTTAGGTTGCGGGCCCTCTCCTCCTCGCTCTCCTCAGCACCTAAATGAAAGTTGAAGACATCAGAGGCCACATAGATAGGGGCCTTAACCCTTAAGGCAAGGGCAATGGAGTCGCTGGGACGGGCATCGATATTCACGATGGCATCATCCTGCTGGATCCAAATACGGGCGTAAAAGGTCTGATCCTTGAGCTCGGTAATCTCCACCTTAGTAATCTTGCCCCCAAGGCCGGAGATTATCATCTTCATTAGATCATGGGTGAGGGGACGCTTGGAAGTGATCCCTGCTAACTCCATAGCAATGGCCATTGCCTCATAGGGACCTATCCAAATGGGAAGGACCCTCTTTCCCTCCGCCTCTTTAAGGAGCACCACGGGGGAGTTTGAGCTCATATCTATAGCCAAACCGCTAACCGAGACTAAGTGCATCATAATCTCTCCTCCCGGGGGATTGTTTCCCATTAATATATGAAAAGGGGGCCCATCAGTCAAGGGAAAGATTCCCTATCCCTTCCCCAGTATCCCCTCAAGTTTGGAGACAAGGTATTCTTTAGGTAGTGCCCCAACTATTCTCTCCACCTCCTTCCCATCTTGGAAGATGAGAAGACTGGGGATGCTCATCACCGCATATTGGGAAGCGGTGATCGGGTTATCGTCCACATTGAGACTAACCACCTTCAGCCTCCCCTCATAATCTTCCCCGATCTCCTCTACAATAGGGGAGATCATCCTACAGGGGGCACACCATTGGGCCCAAAAGTCCACCAAAACGGGAAGTGAGGACTTAAGGACCTCCTGCTCAAAGTTAGCATCATTGACTTCCATGAGTTTAGCCATCTCCACTCCTTTCTGATCTTTATTCCAATCCTACCAGAGATAAACCGGATCACCCCCATATCTGAAAGGGGACAGGTGTAAAACAGAGAAAGAATATTAAAAAGGCCAGAAGGCCAACTATAACCCTCCCCTTGCCCAAAGGGGTCACTGGATCCAGAGGTGGCGGATGGCGAAGGCCAAAGAGAAGGAGAAGCAAGATCAGCAGAAACCAGCCGGGATAGAAGACGATACAGATCAATCCAAAGACGCCTAAGGCGAGCTTAAAGGCCTTGATACTCCGCTCACCAATTAAGGAGTAGAGGATGTGACCTCCATCCAGTTGACCTATGGGCAACAGGTTCAGGGCGGTGACGAAGAGCCCCACCCACCCGGCATAGGCCAAAGGGTGAAGTAGAACCTCCTGTCCCCCAGGGATGGGTCCCTTTACCCACCGAACGAGGATATGAAAGAGGAGGGAACTCCCTAAGGGGAGTCCTTCTGTAGGCATCTTCTCCACCACAGAGGAGTATGAAAGGCCTACCACCACCGCTGGTAGGGCAAATACGAGGCCAGCGAAGGGACCGGCTGCACCGATATCCAAAAGGGCCTTCCTTGTGGTCATCGGGGAGCGCATCCTAATCACCGCCCCTAAGGTGCCAAAGGGAGGAAGGGGAAAGGGGATAAAATAGGGGAAACTTGCTTTCACCCTATGCCTGCGGGACATCAACCAATGACCAAGCTCATGGGCTAAGAGAATGGTCATTAAGGAGAAGCAATACCATCCCCCCCCTCCCAAAAATGCGGAACCGACCCAATAAGTGGAGAGGAGGGTAAGAAAGAAGAGAAGAATATGCACCCACCCAGAGCTCCACCAGGATCGGCTGCTCGCCAAGGGCTCTTGCCCAGGCCCCACCCCAAAAATCTTCCCCCCCTGCATTGCTCAACAGGTAAGGTGGAGACAGGCTACAACCCTTTCCAAGCTGGAGATCTCATTATAAATCCTGCAGGCCTCCTCGGTGGGTTTAGAGATGAAGCCAATGCCCAGAGCCTTAATTGCTTCCCTGGTTTGGGGAGCAACCCTCATCAACCCATTGGCTCCCGTGCCAACAACTATGGTTTGTGGCCTATACCTTATCACCCCCTGCAGATCCTCCAACTGGAGGAGGTGCCCCTCCTTCCTCCACCAATGGGCCTCCACCTTCTCCGGATAGATGATCAGATCCCGGGTATAAGCCTTTCCTCCCACAACTATTCGACCAAAGCCATAGGAATCTATCTTCATCTACTCGGTGACCAAATAGACTATATCCCCCGATCTTACCCGATCAGAGACCTTTATCCCCACCTCATCACCCGGTTTAGCCTCATCCACTTTTTTATGCTCGATCTCCATAGAGTCGACCTTGAAGGTTAGATCTGTAGTATGGCCTTTGATGTGAATCGTCTGCCCCACCTTCAAGCCTCCCTCGGTGATCTTCACCCCAGCCACACCCACCCTGGCGAAATAGTCCTCCACAACTCCTATCTTCTCTTCCATATCAACTCCTTTCCAAAATTTCTACCGGTACCTTACAGAGGGATTTAAACTCCTCTGCATCCTTGATGGAACCGACAATAGACCCATAATGCATAGGAACGGCCAGTTTGGGGCTCATCCTATTGGCAGCCTCTGCCGCCTCCTTGGCGGTCATCGTATAGGTCCCCCCCACTGGGAGGAGAGCAATATCAGCCTTTATTCCCTCCATCTCCGGGATATGATCCGTATCCCCGGCATGGTAGATCCTCTTCCCATTGATCTCGATGACATATCCCACCCAACCATTGGCTCGGGGATGAAACTTCTTCCCCAGATTGTAGGCCGGATACGCCTCAATCCGTATCCCCTTAACCGTAAGCTCATCACCCGGTTTTACCTGGCGCACATCCCCGGTTATCTTTCTTGCTGCATCGGGAGGAGCAACTACGGTTGTCTCCCTCCCTTTTATCTTTTCGATATCAGCCAACGAGCAGTGGTCATAATGGTCGTGGGTAATGAGGATAACATCTGCCCTCTCGTTTCTTCCCTCCAGTTTCCAGGGGTCAATATAGACAATCTTCTCCCCACCGATCTTAAAGCTGGCATGCCCCAACCACTTAATGTCTTCCATTTTAACCCTCCCCGTTTAACACCTTCAACATTTCACCGTGGATTAGCCCATTTGAGGCCAGTATCTCCCTTCCAAAAGGGTCGAACTTTCCCCCTCTGAAATCAGTAACCTTCCCTCCGGCCTCCTTCACCAATAGGAAACCTGCCGCCATATCCCAAGGCTGTAACTTCAGTTCCCAGAAGCCATCAAACCTACCACAAGCCAGATAAGCCAGATCAAGGGCAGCAGAGCCCGCCCTTCTGATGGCTAACGCCTTAAGGGCAAAGTTGGAGAAATGATTTAAGTTGTTTACCTCGCTCTCCCTTATATCGTAAGGGAATCCAGTGGCCAAAAAGCTCTGGGAAAGCTGGGCAGTTTTGGATACGTAGATCCTCTTCCCATTCAACCAAGCCCCTTCCCCCTTGGCGGCCCAGAAGAGTTCATTGAGGACTGGATGGTAAACTGTTCCCACGATTAGCTTCCCCCCTTTGAGGAGGGCGATGGAGACCGAGAACCAGGGGAATCCATGGGCATAGTTTGTGGTTCCATCAAGTGGGTCCACCAACCAAAGGTATTCGGTTGGATCACCTATCCCTCCCCTCTCCTCTGCTATGATGGAATGGCCAGGAAAAACCTCCTGCAACCTTCCTACAATGAACTCTTCTGATCTCTTATCTGCCTCGGTTACCAGGTCAATCTCCCCTTTATGCTCCACATCCATTACCCTCCCGAGGTCCTCAATGAGCATCTGACCTGAGGCCTTAGCAAGATCAATAGCTACCCTCTTAAACTTCTCCATCTACTTGCTCCCAAAAGCCCACCAGTCTCCTTAGGGCATCCCTCTTCAGGGCAGGGCCCAATTTGGCCTTTTGCAGGGCTTCCTCAAGTATGGAGATGGACTCATCATAAATGCTTCTGTCCACAGGATAGGGATGGCCATCCTTTCCCCCATGGGCAAAGCTAAACCTGGCCGGATCGTTGAAGCTTGGAGCCACCCCATAGATAAGCTCGGAGATAAGGGAGAGGGCCCTGATTGTCTTTGGACCGACCCCTTTCCTCCCCAAAAGGTCCTCAAATCCACGCGGCTTTCGCTCGTAGGTGCTCAGGAAAATCCCTTTTAATCGTTGGGGGTTAATATCCCCGACAAGTATCTTGTGACGGGTGGGAAGATCCAATCTCTGCAGAAATTTTAACTCCCCTAAAAGTTTCTCCGGCCTCTCCCCAGCTAAGGAGGTTACCACCTCTCTGGCTTCACCGCTCTTATGAGAGACCATGTTCAGGGCCCAACCCACCCTTTCGGAACAGATTGCCTGATGTGGTTCGCAACAAAAATCCCTCACCCCTTCACTCAGCCAGTGATACCGGCGAGCCATCCGCACAGTGGGGTCCATCCCCTGCTGCACCACCGCCCACTCACCCCTTGAGGTAAAGAAAAAGGTGTGGTGATAAATCTGATAGCCATCCTGCAGTCCAGCACTATCCACTTTAGCCGCCATCCTGCTGGCATAGACGAGTCCTTGAGGATCAAAGGATAACTTCTCCCCCCAGCCAATGATTTCAGAGGGAGTTTGACGAGAAGCGGCCCCCTTCCCTCCCACCACAAAGAACCCCACTTCCTCCTCCACCCCCTTAAGGCCAGCCTTCAATGCTCCACAGACCGTTGTGGTCAGACCGCTGGAATGCCAGTCGAAGCCCAATACCGCTCCCAAGGCCTGAAACCAGAAAGGGTCCGAAATCTTCCGGAGAAGGGCCTGTGGGCCAAGCTCGCCTATTATGAAGAGGATGATCTGCCGGGAAAGGAGTTCCATCCGGCTAAAGAGCCAGCGGGGAGCCCGCCCATAGTGAAGGGGAAGGTTGGCAATTCCAGTACGCATCCCATTAAAAGCTAATAGCCAAACCAGGAAAAGTCAACAGTTTTTCCACCACAATTTGGCTGATGCCCCCACATGGTAACCACCCTGGATAGATTCTCTCTTTTCTAGCCAGATAGACAGAAGCCTGGTCAACGATGAGAGGAGGAAGATTGAAGACCCCAAGGGAGATCTCCCCATGGGGTACTTCCTCAAATATCTCCAGCGGAACCTTCCTCTTGTAGTTGAACCAAAGCTGATAAGCCCAAGCCTTCCCCATAAACTCCTCTCTACCTCTGTACTCCTCAATCTCATAAAACTCATCCTCAATCAGCCCATGAAATGCTTCTACATCACTATTCCAAGTGGGTGATGAGGGAGGTATGCGCACCCCCTTTACCCCAAAGCTCTCCAATACCTCCTGAAAACATTCTTGCCCCCCTTCAACCGATTACTAATAAATTAGCCCCATTATCTATCTGAAATATCACCCGGGCCACCTCTACACCACATCCCTTAAATACCAGGCAAATAAAGCAGCATTGGTAGTAGTGTTCTCCTCGGCATAGGCAA
>JAOZPP010000101.1 GCA_029932675.1 bacterium | reverse complement strand
TAAGCCCATGCAGTATAATAATACGTCACCGAACTTATGAGATAAAGCACTAAGTCAGCCGAGTCTTCCGGTTCCGCACCAGATCTTTCAACCTCTTGCTCGCCATTCCGTTTACCAAACCGCCGCTGCCTCTTCCTCTCCTGTTTCTCCTGGCGCCTCAGCTCCTTCCCCCGCTTCCTACTCTTGTATACTCCCCTATTTTTTGCCAACTCATTCTCCTCTTATAGCATCCGTTTAAGCCCGACCTTCATCTTCAATCAAAGCCTCACCGCAAACTATAAAATCATTGACCCGTTGTCCAGCAGTTTTTCCCCTTGGGAATAAAAATCCCTCTACCCCTAAGAAGGGTCTTAGCTTACTATCCAGCCCCTTGAGGGCATATCCCAGGATCATAGATGCCTCACCCCTAACCCCTTAATTCACAATAGGTAAAATCAACTCGTATTGCTTTTTTAAAAAAAATTAAAAATAAAACTTGACTTTTAGTCCCCTGTTGAGCTAAAATAAGACCCTATGTTGTGAAAAGCATTAAGGAAGGAACCATAAGTCAAGCAGAAAGGAGGAAGAAGTTGAAAGTCAATCTGCATTTCGATTTCCGGGATGTCTTTAGAGCAGCAAGATTGGGATTAGCTGGAAAAAAGATATGGGTTCAGTTCTGTGGCATCCTCTTTGGTTATATTGCCTACCTCATCTTCAATTATATAGCTCTCCTGGCTAAGGGAATGAACATTGGGGAGATATGGAGGCTTTATGCCCTATTCCCCCTCCCCTTTTTGGGATTCCCTTGGTTCGGTTGGGTGATATTTGGAGTGGGGGTAGTCATAGCCATAGCCATATGGCTTTTAGCCTCCTGTGCCGTGGCCAAGATAACCTATCAGGAGTTAAAAGGGGATGACTTTTATTCGGTCAGCGATTCCCTTGGCTTTCTGAAGAAGAACTGGAAACCGGTGTTACTTTCCCCTTTAACCATGATCGGCTTAATCATCTTCTTCTTAGCTGTGGGAGCTCTGATTGGGCTTTTGGCTAAGGTTATTCCCTATGTTGGTGAGCTCGGCCTCGCCATCATCTTTGGCATTCCTGTATTGGGGGCAGCGGTATTTACTGTGTTTATGGCTGTGGTTTTTCTTTTCTCCCTAGCATTGGGCCCGGCCATTGTAGCCACCACTGGCGAGGACACTTTTGAAACGGTGATCCAGCTCTTCTCTACCATCTGGAATGAGCCTTGGAGACTAATAGTTTACCAGATCGTCCTTAAATTTACCCAGGTTCTGGCTGTAGGTGTTTTGACCTGGTTCACCGTAAAGGGGCTAAAACTAATCCACCTCGTCTTAGGTTGGCCTATGGGGGACAAGCTTGACAAGCTATTCGCCTCAGCGGCCGGCCTATTACCCAAATTTCACCTTCCCATATTGGGTGAGGGCCCACTTCTCCCCCATTTCTCTACCCTCTGGGCTAACCTGAGTCATCCAGGTCCTATGGTTTGGACAATGGATGTAGCGGGGATCATCATTGGAATTACCCTCATCTTAATTGGCTTCTTTATCTTTGCCTATGGAGGAGCAATATTTAATGCTGGTCAGACCCTCATCTATCTCATCTTGCGGTTAAAGAAAGATGAGGAGAACCTCTTAGAAAGGAAAGAGGAGGAAGAGGAAGAATTCAAGGAGGAGGAAAAGAAGGAAGAGGAAAAGAAGCCAGAGGAGGAGGAGAAAAAGGTAGAGGAAAAGGAAGAGAAAGAGAAGGACAAGAAAGAGGGGAAAAAACCTCAGGAGGAAAAGAAGGAAGAGGAAAAGAAGTAGCGCACCCAGCTTCTTCTAACTAAGCCATCGGATCCCTTTTGGGTTCGGTGGCTTTAATTTTAATCCATTTTGCATTTTTTTCATTCAATATTGGGGTCTGTTGGGTTGATTAACAAACCACACCTTAGAAAGGGGGAAAGTTTTGAAACTTTATAGATTAAAGCCTGATGCGCCCGATCTATTAGAGAAAAAAAGGGTTGCTATCATCGGCTACGGAAACCAAGGTCGTGCTCAGGCCCTGAACCTCAGGGACAGCGGAAAGCAGATAATCATAGGCCTCTATCCGGAGAGCCCATCCTGGAGAAGGGCTGAGGAGGAAGGATTTCAAGTGCTCAGGGATGGGGAAGCCGTAGAGTGGGCGGATTTAATCTGTATCCTCGTTCCCGACGAAAAACAACCCCAGATCTTCCAGGAGGTGATCAAACCGCGTCTCCGAAAAGGTCAGACCATCCTCTTGGCACATGGTTTTTCCTTTCATTTCGGCCTCCTCTCCCCCCCCGAGGGGGTGGATCTAATTATGGTTGCTCCCAAGGGACCTGGCCAATTGCTCAGGGAGGCCTTTACCAAGAAGATGGGGCTCCCCTTCTTGGTTGCTATCGGAAGGGACTTTTCTGGAGAGGCTAAACCCCTGGCTCTCTCCTATGCTCAAGGAATTGGAGGCCAGGGGGTAGTCATCGTGGAGACAACATTTGAGGAGGAGACGATCACCGATCTCTTTGGTGAACAGGTAGTCCTCTGTGGAGGTGTGGTGGAGTTGGTCAAATCGGCCGTGGAAGTGCTTACTGAGGCAGGTTTTTCACCTGAAAATGCCTATTTTGAATGTGTGTATGAGTTGGGCCTTATCGTTGATCTCCTCTCCAGATATGGGTTGGCCGGGATGAGGGAGAGGATAAGCAACCTGGCAGAATATGGGGCATACCTCACTGGACCAAGGATAATCGACAAAAGGGTGAGAAAGAAAATGAAGGAAGTGCTTGCCGAGATAAGAGAGGGGAAGTTCGCCAACATATTGATGAAAGAGACTAAAAAAGGGGGTGGGAAATACCTCCTTCTCCGGGAAGAGGAAAAGGAAAACGTTCTCAATCAAACCTGGAGGAGGCTTTCGCCTTTTATCAAAGGGAGGGCGTAAATTTTGAGAAAAACTCTCTCCACCACAAACGGTAAAGGGTTTTTACAGCCACCTTCGGTATTTTGTCCTTGCTATCCCCGCAAAGCGGGGAGTCTCGGCAAGTTGCCTCAACCTCAGGGGGCAACCTTCATCGGAGAATTGTTAAAGGTTTTTCAAAATTACGCCCTCCATAATTAAGTTTACTAAAAAATCCGTTGAAAAGCAAGAACTTTTTGCTGGTCTCAGGTAAAAATTTCTCTGCCCTTTGGGGAAAAGAATGAGGATAGGATACGCCCATAGACAGGAATTGTTCATGAATTTCCACGGGCCTTGCCTTCGATTTTGCAATGGGGATCATTGATTCCTGAAGTAGCCAACTTCTACCCCTCCATAGATTGGAGGGAGAACTTGAAACTTTTCTCCCATTCATCACGTAGAATAAAAGGGGTGTTTTATGGCCAGACACAGGAAAGGTAAACTATGAGAAAGAAATTTGTTATAATTGGGACAATTGTAGCTTTCCTACTTTGCCTTCTGTTTATTGTCTTCAGGTCCTCGGGGAAAAGGGAGGGGGTAACCACACGGTCAAGGTTGGGAGAGGAACCATCGTTGACAAGGCATTGGCTATCGGGCGGATTGAGCCCAAGAGCCAGATCTCAGTAAAGTCGAAGATATCAGGAATTGTGAAGAGGGTCTTCGTAGAGATGGGCGATATGGTGAGAGAAGGTGATCCTTTAATGGAGATCAGCCCTAATCCTACTCCACTGGAATATGCCCAGGCCAAACGAGAGGTGGAGATAAACTCAGTCAACTATGAGGACTTAAGGAAGGAATATCTCAGGGTGAAGGAGTTGGCGGGGAAGGAACTTGTCTCCCAGAAGGACTTAGATCTGGCATTAAAGACCTACAAGGAAGCCGAACTGCGGTTGCGCCTTTCCCAGGAGAAGCTCTCCCTCATCGAGAGGGGAAAGACCAACATCGCTGGCAGGAGGATCGAATCGGTGATTAGATCCCCCATCACCGGCACCGTATTAGAAAGGAAAGTGAATGTGGGGGATCCAGTGGTTCCCCTTACCTCCTATCAGGAGGGAACGGAGCTTTTTATCCTCGCAAATATGGAGGAATTGGTCTTCAAGGGCACCGTAGACGAAATCGATGTGGGTAAGCTCAAGGAAGGCATGCCTACCCTTTTAAAGGTTGGGGCTCTGCCCAACGATACCATCCAGGGTGTTCTCTTTAAGATATCCCCCAAGGCTCGCCGGGAGGGGAATGCAACCCTCTTCGATGTAGAGGTGAGGATCACCCGCAGGGGTTCCTCCCCCTTGAGGGCAGGGTATTCGGCAAATGCTGATATCATCATCGCCAAGAAGGAGGATATCCTCGTTATACCGGAAAGGTTGGTGGAGTTTGCAGGGGATACTGCCTTCGTAGAATTGCAGGAACCACCTGGACAGACCATCAGGAAACGGATAAAAACCGGGCTATCCGACGGTTTGAACATAGAGGTGAGAGAAGGACTCCAGGAAGGAGACATCCTGGTAGAGAGGCCCCCCAAGGAGATAAAATAGATGCATATCCTCATCTATTTGGTCCATTTCCTCCGAGATATGCGCTCTCAGAAACTGCGCACTCTCCTTACCCTTTTCGGCATCATCTGGGGAACTTCGGCTGTGGTCCTCCTCCTCGCCTTTGGAAAGGGCTTGCAGGCTCAAAACGAAAAAAGCATGCATGGCTTAGGTGAAGGGATCGTCATCCTTTGGGGCGGAAAGACAAGCAAACCATACAAGGGGTTTGGGGTAGGGAGATGGATAGGCCTAAGAGAAGAGGATGCCTTTCTCCTAAAGAGGGAGATCAGCCAGATTGGAGGGATAAGCCCGGAATATTCCCATTGGGATGCCGCCCTAAGATACAAGCGAAGTAATCTCCTCAAAAACGTTGTGGGTATCTATCCAAGCTTCGGGGAACTGAGAAACATCTATGCACAACCAGGGGGAAGGTTTATCGATCAGATGGACTTGGAGAGGAGAAAGAGGGTAGTCTTTATTGGAAATCGACTGAAGGAGGAGCTGTTTGGAAAGGAAAGGGCGGTGGGTAAACACATCATAATCGATAACATCCCCTTCCTCGTAGTGGGAGTGATGAAGGAGAAGTCACAGGATTCCAGCTACAACGGTCGAGATAGGGATAAGGCCTTCATTCCGGCCACGACCTTCGCCACTACATACGGGGAGAAGTATCTCAATGATATCGTCTTTAAGCCCAAAGATGCTCGGAATGTGGAGTCCGTAAAGGAGAAGGTTTACCAAGTGATGGGCAAAAGGTATAAGTTTGATCCAAAGGACAAAGAGGCCCTCTCGATGTGGGATACCACGGAGATGGAGAAATTCCTTACCTACTTCTTCCTGGCATTCCGGGCATTTTTGGCCATCATAGGGGCTTTCACCTTAATTGTGGGGGGGATCGGGGTATCAAACATTATGCATGTGGTGGTTGAGGAGAGAACCAAGGAGATCGGCATAAAGATGTCCCTTGGCGCTAAGAAGAGACATATTCTCTTCCAGTTCATCTTTGAAACCTTGGTCATCACCTTTATTGGAGGGGGGATAGGGTTCCTCTTCTCCTTGCTTGTGGTGAAGGTCTTTCCCCTCTTCAAGTTAGGGGAATATGTGGGAACCCCTCAGATCTCCTTTTCCCTGACCTTAGTTGCCATAGGCATCTTAGGAGTCATTGGCCTGTTCTCCGGCTATTTCCCGGCAAAGAGGGCTGCAAACCTCGACCCGGTCCAGGCCCTGAAGTTTTAGCCACCAGACTGGCGGTTCTACTTCAGTGTAGGTCCGTCTATTTATGTCATTCGTATTCCCAAAATTTGCTGATTAGATGAAGGGATTTCTGATCCTTAGATTGTTCCTCAGGGATTTAAAGAGCCAACGGAAGAGGACAACCCTCACCGTTATGGCAATAGCCTGGGGCACCATCTCCATCGTCCTCCTCCTCTCCTTTGGAGAGGGGTTGAAGAGGTCCCTAAACAGGGCCCGCCATGGTATGGGAAAGGATATCGTGGTTATGTGGGGAGGACAGACCTCTATCCCCTATCAGGGTCTGGGAAGGGGAAGGAGGATCCGCTTTACCGCTGAGGATGTGGAACTTCTGAGGGAGAAGGTGCCAGAGCTCGCGGCCGTAGGGGGTGAATACAACAGATGGGGGGTATTGATCACCTACAAGAGGAATACCGTCTCAGAACGGGTGAATGGCGTCTATCCTTGTTACGAGGATATACGAGCCCATTACCCCCAGAAAGGAGGTAGGTTCATAGATGAGATGGATATGCAATACAGGAGACGTGTGGTCTTCTTAGCCCAACTTTCGCTCTTTGAAAAAATTTTCCTTGTTTTTCAATGAGTTATG
>JAOZPP010000100.1 GCA_029932675.1 bacterium | reverse complement strand
TCTGCGGGGTCTGGTATCTGTTTGAGGATTGATGGGGTTCATAATTGGCCTCCCTTCTATGTAATATTCAGCAAATCAATATATTATGCCAATATAACATAGAGGGAGGCTCTAAGCAACGTTTGTTAAATTTTCTGCAACTTTTTGCTACCACTAAGTTGCTACTCTATAAACACTTAGCAAAATATTGAAGCCCCAATGCCGATTTCAGGTTTATGATAGAGATTACTCAGATAAGCAAAACCTTTAGTAGATCTGCTAGAGTCAGGGCGTTTGCAAGAGGGAGCCATATTGAGACTGAAGAGGACAGGGTTGTGCGAGCAGTAGATGGAGTCACCTTTGAGGTAAGACAAGGAGAAATTTTCGGGCTATTAGGGCCCAATGGGGCGGGGAAAACTACTTTACTTAAGATCATCTGCACACTTATTCTTCCGACAGAAGGCGGCGGAATAGTCAACGGTTTTGACTTATTAAGAGAAGATCGGCGGGTACGAGAATCGATCGGTTTTCTCCCTAGCACCGAAAGAAGTTTTTACTATCGTCTAACGGGTCGTCAGAATCTTACCTTTTTTGGGCTCCTATATAATATCCCCAAGGCAAGACTAAAAAGACGGATCAGCGAACTGCTTAAACTAATGGGTCTTGAGGAGAAGGCAGAAGAGAAGTATATGAAGTATTCATCTGGAGAGAAACAAAAACTCGCTCTTGCTCGATGCATTCTGGTAGATCCGCCTGTTCTTATTTTAGATGAACCCACTGTCTCGCTTGATCCCACCGCCGCTAGGTCTTTTCGACAATTTGTTCTTTCCCTAAAAAAGAGGGGAAAGGCTATTCTTCTCGCCACTCATAATATGTATGAAGCGGACAAACTCTGTGACCGGGTGGCTATTATGGACAGCGGAAAGGTCGTTGCTTTGGATGCCCCATCGACTTTAAAACGAAAACTCGCCTCAGACGGTGTGATGTTACTTACCTTAGCAGAGGAGAGAAAAACCTTAATAGAGAAATTGCGGGCGTTACGGACAGTAATAGAAATTAGGAGGGAGAAAGAAACAAACTGTTATCATATATTCATAAGAGACGGGAAGAAAACCGCTGAACGGGTTCTTAAAATATGTTCAGAGTACGGCATGATTATTAGGCACATAGCCTTTAAGGAACCAACCTTAGAAGATGTCTTTTTCTCTATAACTGGAGGGAAAATCGAGTGAAACTGGATTTGTTTATAAGAAAGGTGTTCGCTTTTGTAAAGCGAGGGTTTATCACTTGGATAAGCTACAAGGTGAGGCTGGGGATAGACATCGCTACTTGGGTGGCGAGAGTCCTGCTGGCTTTCTTTCTTGCCAAGATACTTGGCAACGACCTTCTAGCTCAGCGTTACGGGGGTGACTTCTTCTCCTTCCTTTTGTTAGGGCTTGCGCTGGAAAGATACATGGGAATAAGTGTCAAGAATTTTATGCTAGCGATCCAGAGTGAGCAGAGAGAAGGAACTCTCGAAATGGCACTCATGACTCCTACAAGCCTTTCGACCTTTCTCATTGGCCAGGGAGTGTGGGGCTACGTCCGTACCACCATCCAGTTGGTATTCTGCCTAACTGTAAGTATCCTCTTCCTTGGTGCTCGGATTGAGACCTCAATCACACAGATTCTCAGTGCAACTTTCATCCTTCTTATATCGGTTGTGAGTATGGCCGGATTTGGTCTGATGGCTGCAGGAATTATCATCTTCACCAAACGAGGAGATCCAATTTCCTTCACTTTCTACCAACTCAACTACCTATTTGCTGGTGTCCTCTTCCCCATCGAAATCTTGCCCCTACCTCTTCAGGTAATCGGGCGTTTTTTCCCCTTAACTTATTGTTTAGAGGGGATTCGTCTAATATTGCTCAGAGGTTATGCCTTGACCAACCCGGTGGTTCTGAGAGATATAACCGCCCTTCTGTTTCTTTCTCTATTCACTGTGCCCCTCGGCCTTTTTTTGTTTAGATACGGCTTTAGAAGAGCACGAAGGGAAGGCAGTTTAGCCTTCTTTTAGGATCTGTCCGACAACGGAAATACTCAGGTGAAAAAAAGGTGGCGTATCAAAAATTGTTGCTGATGGGACCTCTGGCTGAATCTGATCCAGTCGATATTTTGGGTATCCACTTGGGCTAGTTGAAGTGGGTTTTCACTGTCTTGTGGTTGTTCCTCTAACGATAGTTTCTAAAATTGTTAACCCAAGTTCACCTCAACGACTGTGAAAAACCCCAAAATAGTTAGAATTTTAAGGTAGTAGCCTTTGGCCAGATCCCCACCTTAAAGTGGGGCCGGAAGATGCTGAGGGTAGGGAAGTTGCAGGAGCCCGGTCCCTGGCGGGATAGGGATAAGGGTGGGTTAGAGAAGATCACCTCGCTGAACAAGGTTAATGCCCACCTACTGGTGGTGATTGCCGGTGTCTGTGATCTTTTGGACTCTCTGGCAATTTTCTTAGAAACCCAAGTTTGACAGTCAAAGGGGCAGAATTGGCTTTGGATGTGTTCTTTGAAAAAAGATATCCTTGTTTTACAAGTAGTTAGCAAATTGCCCCCCTTAAATCTCAGCCAAATCTGTAGTGTAACATTCTTGAACTGTTCGTCTTTTCCCCTTGCCAATGCCTCACTATTCCCTTACCTTATTCGTGTTGCCAAAATAAGGAGCCACCTTGTTCCCCAGAACCGGGAGAGTCAAAAAAGGCCACCGCACCTACAACTACCTTAAACTGGTAGAGAGTGTGCGCCAAAAGGATAAGGTCATCCAGAAGATCCTGGTCAACTTTGGCAACCTCAACCATTGGCCGCCAGGAGAAGCTGCAGAAGCTAAGCGATAAGCTGGCCCTGCTCTCCGGATTGGCGGAGAGGGGTGGTTTAACCCCGAATGATGTTGACCCTCAGTCCTGGTACAACTATGGCCCCTTCCTCCTTGCCGACTGCATATGGAGAAGGCTTACACTATCGGCCTTCTTCCAGAGGGCTATAAAGGATCGTCTCTTTGAGTTTGAGGTGGAGATGGCCTTAAATAGGCTAGCTGAGCCATCCAGCAAGTTAGTCCTCCGACAGTGGGTAAAGGGGCAATACATCCCTGGGGTTCTGCTTTGAGGGGGCCCAAAGTGAGCAGAGGAGATTGTTACAGATAGTGCAGGGGTTAAGGGAGCGCTTTCCCATTGGGGAATGCATATTTGTTGCCGATGAGGGGATATTGAATGGGAAGATTGCCCCTTGCTCAAGGGCTCTGGGTTGAAGGGCGTCTGGTCAACCCGGATGCGCAAGGAGGTTATCTCCTCATTCCCTGAGCCCGGGGGGAAGGCTGGCAGAGGATAAAGCCGAACCTATGGGTCTATGAGCTATCCGCAGGGATAGGAGGGCAGTGGGGTGTGGTAGCCTATAACCCTCAGAGGGCAAGGAGGAAGGAGGAGCTCCAGGAGTCCTTAAAGTATTTGCTACTTTCAATGAGCATGCCAACAGGGGTGCCCGGAGGAAGAGGAGGGAGAGGCAGATTGACAGGTGGCTTAGGTCAAAGGGGGCCAGGAAATATTTCAGCTTCCAGCGCAAGGGGCCATACAACTTAGAGTATCAGGTGAAGAAGGAGGTATTGGCTCGGGAGAGGAGCTTAGATGGGATGAAAGTAGAAGATGCCTTTGCTGAAATCAAGGACTTCCTTGAACTGAGACCCATTAGGCATCACCCGGACCCCAGGGTAAAGGCCCATGTGACCGTATGGGTGATTGCCTATCTCATAGAGGGCCTATTGGAGAAGGCCTTGGAGCAGCTTGCTCCCCTGAAGGTTGTGTAGATCAACCTTGCAGGCAAAAAGCTGCAGAAGGCCACCCGGCCAACTCAGAGCCAGTTAGAGATATTGAAGGTTGCCAGGCTTGTCGAATTCAGCCATATTGTGGAGTAGCCCATTGCTATTTCAGAAGTTATAACCATAGGTGTCAGACTTGGGTTTTGATGTAAAACCTTAGTAGTAGAATTCTCGTGGGGGAGTCAAAGACTTCTCCCTAATCATGGCATTTCCACAAGACGGAGATTCCCCCTGCTAAGTTTGGGAGAAGCTCCAAAAGTAGAAACTTGTCGGTTTGAGGCGAAGCTTCGCTAGAAATTTCGAACCAGCGGGGGTAGTTTGAAGGGGGTAGGTCCCCCTCAAAGGTCACAGCGGGGCAATCGAGCAAGCGGAGCGCCAGCGGGAGGAGAGACCCTAGGGAACGTTAGAAACCGAAGGGAGCTAAGTTCGGTTTGGGTAAGACCAATATTGCTTGTCCCCGGTAAAGACTTTACCTTACATCTGTCACCTTAAACACTTTCACATGGATATGAATCACAAGAAGTTTTCCAAAGGAAAAATTAAGAGAATCCTGAAGTATCTCAAGCCCTATTGGGGGATGGAACTGGAGATCCTCGTCTGTATGGGCATCGCTGTGGTATTATCCTTAGTTGACCCCTTAGTGATAAAGGTTTTGATAGACAATGTCTTTGTGGAGAGGAACCTTGGCCTTCTAAACATAATTATGCTTGCCCTGATTGGGCTATACATCTTTCGGATCCTTTTCAGTATCATCAACTCCTATCTCTACAATTTCGTAGGACAGAGGATCCTCTTCGATATCAGAAGCCAGTTGTTTCAGCACTTGGAGAAATTACATATGGGTTTTTACTCCCAGACCAAGACCGGAGAAGTCGTCTCCCGGGTAAACAACGATGTGGCTTCCTTGCAGAACATCGTCACAACTACCTTCATAAATCTAATTACCGATCTAATAACCGTAATTGCCATTTTAGCCGCTGTTCTCTACTTAGATTGGCGGCTGACCTTAGTTTCCCTTTCCGTCTTTCCCTTCTTTGCCTTTGGCATCGCTTATTTTAGCAAGAAGATCAGAAAGAAAAGCAAGCAGGTGCGGGAGAAGGTTGCCGATATCCTGAACTTCTTCCAGGAGACCATCAGCGGAATGAAACTTATCCAATCTTTTGGAAGGGAAAAGTATGAGGCGAGGAGGTTCCTGAGGAAGGGAAAGGAGATGATTAATCTGAGGATAGAGTTGGGGATGCTGGGGTCATTGGCTGGTTCTTTGGCTGGATTTATTGCCGCTTTAGGACCTGCCCTCGTCTTGTGGTACGGGGGATATAGGGTTATCGGGGGAGCCCTTTCCATTGGAGGGCTGGTAGCCTTTTATACCTATGTGGGGAGGCTTTTTGGACCTGTTCTCAGGTTGGCGCGATTGAATGTCACCATCCAGACGGCTATGGCTTCCATCGACAGGATCTTCGAATTCTTAGATATCAACCCTCAAATTAAAGATGCCCCCTCTGCCATTACCCTTTCGAAGGCCAGAGGAGACCTGCAGTTTGAAAAGGTGAGCTTCTCCTATCAGCCAGGGGAGCCTATTCTCCAGGATATCTCCTTTCAGGTCAGAAAGGGTGAGAAGGTTGCCATAGTGGGACCGAGTGGAGTGGGGAAGACCACGATTATGAACCTAATCTGCAGATTCTATGACCCATCATCTGGCGTAATTAGATTGGATGGGATGGATATAAGGAAGGTTAAACTATCCAGTTTAAGGCGTCAGATCGGCGTGGTCTCACAGGAGACTTTCCTCTTCAATACCAGCATTAGGGAAAACCTCAGATATGGGAACATGAAGGCCACCGACGAGGAGATTATAGAAGCGGCCCAAAGGGCAAACATTCACGATTTTATCAGCAACCTCCCAGAGGGTTACGAGACCCAGGTCGGCGATCGAGGGGTAAGGTTATCTGGTGGGGAGAGGCAGAGGCTTTCCATAGCCAGGGCCATTTTAAAGGATCCGAGGATATTAATCTTAGATGAAGCTACATCCTCCTTAGACTCCCAAGCTGAGAACTTAATCCAAAAGGCCCTCCAGCCACTGATGCAGAACAGGACGACGATCACCATCGCTCATCGGCTCTCTACCGTAGTCAATTCCGACAAGATTTTAGTCCTAAGCCAAGGCAGAATAGCCGAGTCGGGAACCCATTGGGAGCTCCTCGAGAAGGGGGGAATCTATAGGACCCTATGGGACGAGCAGATGAAGAGAAAAGAGGTCCCTCTCCAAACTCAGGCCGTCCCATTAGGTGAACAGATGTAAGGGAGAGCTAAAAAGATCACTGGCCCTCACTAAAAGGCGATGAAAGGAGGTGATGTCAATGGATTTTGAGATGGAAGATGTCATGGTGGATAGCTTAGAAAATGGCAATGTCTGCATCATTGGGAGGTGTTATTCAACCAGGTGTTGGACAACATAAGCCCACCCAGTGGCCTAACCTCCTCATAGGCCACTGAAGATGTTCAACAGTATTTAGATGGCTTTGAGGGCCAGTGATCATAGATTTTGTTTGACCGGAGAGAATTATTGACTATCTTGACATTTCGGAATTTCTAAGAAATTCCGAAATGTGGGGGATGTTTGAATCCCGCACCTATGCATAGGTGCGGGATTCAAGGGTGACAGCGAAG
>JAOZPP010000056.1 GCA_029932675.1 bacterium | reverse complement strand
TATCACTGAGGTGGCAGAACCCCGATTCTGCCACCCACCCATTGCCGTCAGATTCGGGGATCTACCAGCTCAGGGTAGTTCAAGTTATCGTTTCAGGAGAATGGCTAAAATGGAAGCCAAGAGACTAAAAATTGGCTTGGCCCTGGGTGGTGGTGGGCCCAGGGGTTTGGCCCACATCGGAGTTCTTAAGGTCATAGAAGAAAATGGCATTCCCATTGACTACGTGGCTGGGGCCAGCATGGGGGCTTTGATTGGGGCCATCTATGCGGCAGGAGTGGAGATGGAGAGATTAGAGGAGATAGCTCTGAATATGGATCTAAAGCAGACAGCGCTTATGCTTGCTCCCACCATAGCCAGATCTGGTCTAATTGAGGGAAGGAGGGTGAGGGAGTTTGTCAAATCTTTTGTGGGGGATGCCAATATAGAGGAGCTGAAGATTCCTTTTGCTGCTGTAGCCACAGATATCAATACAGGGGAAGAGATGGTCATTGACAGGGGTTCTGTTGCTGAGGCAGTAAGGGCGAGCATATCCGTTCCTGGGGTATTCACTCCGGTGAGATTGGGGGAGAGGTTCTTGGTGGATGGTGGATTGGTTAACCCTGTTCCCGTATCGGTGGTAAGAGAGATGGGGGCTGAGGTGGTGATAGCCGTCAATGTGATGGTCTCTGTGGGGAAGAATGCCCAGAGGATGGGCATGGGGAGCGAAGCCAAAGGGGGGTCTTCATTGGGCAAGATAAACTCCCGGATCGTAAATAGCAGAATAGCAAAATACATTCAATCTAAGGCCAGACAGACCGAGATAGTTGCCCGAATTAGTGACCTCTTCGCTCGAGATAGATCAGGTAAGAAGCCTCTTTCTCCCAGCATCTTCGATGTCATCTTCCAGACGATCTCCATTATGGAAAACGAGATCCTCGCTGCCAGGCTAAAGGATAATCCTCCTGATATATTGATAAATCCAGAAGTGGGGTTCTTGAAACCCCTGGAATATTATCGGGCAAAGGAGGCTATCTGGGCAGGGGAGCAGGCGACAAGGGATCTCCTGCCGGAGATAAGCCGATTTTTCGCCGGGTAAAAGGAGAAAAGTGCTTTAATTCTCGACGGAAATGGGCAATATCATCTCTACAATTCAAACTTTAGGGAGCTTTGCCTGTCTATTAAGTGGAGTGCTTATGGTCTTCTTTCCTGATCAGATAATGAGGTTTTTCGGAGCAGAATCGGTAAATAGAGACGATTTTCGCCTCTTAGGCTTTATTACCCTGTCTTTCGGGGTTTTTGCCCTTGTCTTCTACGTTTTATGAGCAGAGTTATAAAGCCAATTAAGAGAATATTCATCTTCCTTCTCCTGGTATTGGTCCCCACCTGTAGCTTGGGTTTATCCTCTCCAGGTTTTGCTCAAATCGGAGGGGGCAACAAAGGGTTAGAGTTGTTTCTGAACTCTAAGACCACCGTCTATTGGGCCAAGTATTTGACCGATGACAGAGAGCTCAATTGGAATGGGGGGACAAGAGTTAAGTTTGACCTGGTAAGGTATAAAGGTGGTTCCTTTTACCTTTTTGGAGACATTGAAACGCTCATTGAAAGAAGCAAGAATATTTCCACCTTTAATCCACAAAAGGTCCATTACACAATTGAGCCTGGATTGAGGGAGGAGGTGGCTGGGAGTGAGCTGAAGATTGCCTTTAACCATCAATGCAAGCATGATCAGGATCGTTTTGATGGCTTCACAGAGAGGTGGAATACCCTGGTGATCGGGTTTATAAGGGAGGGAAAGGTTAAAGATGTGGCCTTGTTGAGGGGGGAGATCTCACTGGGCAAGATGATCAGGAAAGCCGATGTCGATTATAACCGGGAGGTGGCAGTAGGATTTACCCTTCACCCTTTAAAAAAGGGGTTGTTGCCACATTTTGCCGCTAATCTAAGGGTGGTCTCTACCGATGGTTCCCTTTCGGAAAGGGGCGGTTTTCTTGACTGGTTCGTGGAAGTGGGGGTTAAACTAAGAGAGGGCAATGGAGGCATCGTTGGCTTTGCTCAATACCTTCATCTCAATGATGTGGATCATTGCGGGGGAAGAGTGGAGGATTTAGGGAGGTTGGGAATAAGATTTGAGCTAAGGTAGATGGGAGAACCAGGGCACCTTAAATTGGTCTTGCTTGGTACTGGCAGTAAACTTGTAGTTTCTGCTAAGAGAGGAGTTTAATCCCTTGAGAGGAGGTGATTAAAATGATAGATCTGCTGAAAAAGACCTTGCTGGCCGGTGTGGGAGCAGCCGCCCTCACCAGGGAGAAGGTAGAAGGGCTGGTCGATGAGCTGGTGAAGAAGGGGGAAATAGCCAGCAAGGAGGGACCGAAGCTGGTGAAGGACCTTTTGCAGGAATCCCAGAAGGCAAAGAAGGAGCTGGAGGAGAGGGTAGAGGAGGCCACCCAGAAGGCGTTGAAGAAGCTGAGATTGGCCACCAGGGCGGAGGTAGAGGAGCTGAAGGCCAAACTGGAGGAGTTGGAGGGGAAAATAGGAAAAACAGAGGGGAAGGCGTAGTTCCGCTCTTTGGGTCTTCGCGCTGGAGAGGGCAAAGCCACTTGCTGTGAGCTTGACGGGTAGAGGTTCCCCCAGTTGGTCTGATTGGGTTAAGTTGCCTTTCTGAGGGCAGTTAAGTGAAGGAGCAGAAGTCAGGGGCAAGAGATACTGGCCAGCAACTCCTTAATGAGCTGGAGGGGCTGCTGGAGAGGCCTCGGGAGGTCTTCCGAGATCGCCCCAACCTTGTGGCCGAGGTTGAGGCTGACCTCGGCAGAGGTTCCCAGAGGATAGTGATAAAGAGGTTCGGTTGGCGTAACCGGGCAGGGTTCCTCCTCAGTCCCTTGAGAAGGTCCAAGGCCTTCCGCTCCAGGAGGGCCGCCCTCCATCTCCTCGCCCACCAAATACCCACGCCCCTGCCCATAAAGGTTGTAGAGCAGCGGAAGCTTGGCTTCTTACTGCAGGACCTCTATGTCACTGAATCACTTGGCCCCAAAGTCAACCTAAGAAATTATCTGCAAGAGGTGGGTTGGGAGGAGAGGAAGAGGGTGCTGGGGATCTTTGGTTCGCTTCTCCGAAGGATGCACGACTCCGGCTTTTGTCATCGAGATCCCCGGTTAAACAATGTCTTCATTCGCCGGGGGGAATTCCCTCCGGAGAAGCTATACTTCGTCGATCTAAACCGGGCCAAGCTGAAGGGAAGGGTTTACCTCTGGGGGAGAACCACTGATTTGGTAAAGATCAAGTTGGGACCAATAGAACGGAAGGTCCTTTTGGAGAGCTATAGTAAGGGGGATTATCTCTATTATCGGAGGATAGCGAGGGTTTTAAGGTTTAGAGACAAGCTATTAGCTACAAAGGTAAGGATAAAGCGATGGAGGGACAGGAACATCTACAGACCTTTGGGGATAAGGTAGGGGAGACCGAATACGAACGCACCCGTTATTCACACCTCGACCAGAGGCTGATCGATCGCAGGGAGAAGGGAATAGTCAAGAAGTTGCTCAGTGGCCTAAAGTCGAGGCTCATCTTAGATCTTCCATCCGGCTATGGCAGGTTCACCCCCATCCTTCGGGAATACGGTGATTATGTGGTCTCCGCCGATCTCTCCTTGAGGGAGGTGAGAAGGGCCCGGGAGAGGGCAGGGGAAAAAAAAGGCGGTTTCCTTGTCGCCGACATCAAGGCCCTACCCTTCAAGCCGGGGTCCATAGACCTCACCTTCAGTATGCGGATATTTCAACATATGGGACCCGAGGGAAGAAGTCAAGCCCTCTCAGAGCTCTCTCGGGTGGCGAGGAGATGGGTTCTCCTCTCCTTCTACTGCTTCACACCGGTCCACTTTTGGGCCCGCAAGCTTAGAGGACTGCGGCGCCACATTAGGATGACCTCCCCCCTTGATTTCCTCCAGGAGGTGGGCAGCCAAGGGCTAAGGGCTTTAGCGGCTAAAAGACCTATACCCTTGTTCCATTCCCAAGTGATTGTCCTCCTCAAGAAGTGCCCCTCGTAAACTTCATGGAAGGTTCGCTCCCCCAATTATCTGCACCTTAAGGAGATTGGTCGTTCCGGGGAGGCCGAAGGGAACGCCAGCGGTAATAACTACCTTATCACCTCTTTGGAATAAACCGCTCTCCAATCCCATTCTCTCAGCCTGAGCCATCATATCATCTGTATCCTTGATCCCTCCCACTCGATAGGGGTATACACCCCAAATAAGGTTCAACCTCCTCCAGATTTCTTCCCGCGGCGTAATGGCCAAGATTGGGGCTGGAGGACGATACCTCGACACCCTAAGGGCAGTGCTTCCCGAGTTGGTGGAAACTACAATCCCTTTTACCTGCAACTCTTCTGCAATCTGACAAGTGGCATGAGCAATGGAATCGGCTATCGTCTCGTCTCGATAATTGAGCTTGGAGAGGAGGATCTGCTTGTAGTTTAGAGAAGCCTCAGTGCGCGAGGCTATCTTGGACATCATCGCCACTGCTTCAACAGGGTGCTTCCCCATTGCAGTCTCCTCAGAAAGCATAACCGCATCAGTTCCATCAAATATAGCATTGGAGACATCGGTTACTTCCGCTCTGGTCGGTCTCTGATTCTCCACCATTGATTCTAACATTTGGGTAGCAGTGATCACCGGCTTACCTTCAAAATTGCACTTATCAATTACCATCTTCTGGACGATGGCTACTTCCTCAATAGACACCTCTACTCCCAAGTCCCCTCTGGCTACCATTACTCCATCCGCCGCCTTCACGATCTCATCTATTGCCTTTAGTGCCTCTTTCTTTTCGATCTTGGCGATCACCGGAGTATCAGCCCCCATCTTCCTTATCTCTCCCTTCACCCTTTCTATATCCTGAGCATTGCGTACGAAGGAGACTGCTACATAGTCCACCCCCTCACCTATTCCAAAGCGAAGATGGGCCAAATCCTCTTCCGTCACCGAGGGGAGGGAAAGGGTGGTCTCCGGTAGATTTATCCCCTTGTGGGAGGAAAGCATACCTCCTTCCAAGACCTCACATCTTAGCTTGCCATCTTCCTTCCCTATAACCCTCAACTGGATCTTCCCATCATCCATAAATATGGGCTCCCCTACCCTTGTGTCCTCCACTAACTCCTGGTAGGGAATGGGGATAATTTCCTTCCCGCCCCTGGCTGAGAGGATAACCTCCCCCCCTTCTTTTAGTTCCATAGGCTCGATCTCTCCCACCCTAAGTTTTGGCCCAGGAAGGTCTTGCATTATGGAGATAGGCTTGTCCAATTGGACAGAGATTTCCCTTATCCTCTTTATGTCTTCCTGGTGTTGAGAATGGGTGCTGTGGGAGAAGTTTAACCTCGCCACATCCATACCCGCCTCGACCATCTCCCTTAAGAAACCCCGGCAGGCTGGGCCTATAGTGCAAACTATCTTCGTCCTCCTTCTCTCCATCTCATCCCCCCTTGTAGCGCTGAAGTTTCGTCTCAAAGATTTAGACGGTGCTCCCCCTCCATGGTTTCATTTTATATTCGAAGTTTCCTTAGTAAGTAGGCTGCCCAGGGTTACGGCCAGAGCAGAGAGGAGGAATGCGGGAACAAGTTCGTAGATCGTCCTCGAGGATAAGCCTGTAAGCTTCCAAACTACAGTGGTGGCAAAGCCAACCAGCATACCAGAGATGATCCCCCATTTGTTGGTCCTCCTCCAATAGAGGGAGAAGAGGATGGGAGGGCCAAAGCTCGCCCCCAAACCAGACCAGGCGAAGAGTACAAACCAGAAGACGACCCTTGACCTTGTTACCGCCAAGAAAAAGGAGAGCAAACCGAGGACAAGCACGGTCAACCTACTTATTAACACAAGTCTCTTCTGGTCCGCCTCCTTACGGAGTACCTTCTGGTAGACATCCCGGGCCACAGCCGAGGCGGCCACCAGGAGCTGAGAATCTGCTGTCGACCTTATTGCTGACATAATCGCCGCCAACATAACCCCGGCTACCACTGGCGGGAGGAGCTTGAGGGCCACTGTGGGGTAGGTATATTCCGGATCGGCTATTTGGGGGAGGATTAACCTCCCGGCCAGACCGAGGAATATCGCCCCATAGTAGACCAAGATGCCCCAGGTGATGGCGATAAACCTTGACCTCCTTATCTCCCGCTCCCCACGCACAGCCATATATCTGGTAATCACATGTGGTTGACCTGGATAACCTAACCCGATACCCAAGTAGCCGATGATCAAGCCCAAGAGGGCAAAACCCACTTTATCCCCGCTCACGCTCAAGAAAGAAAGACCTTGTTGTTGGGCTAGTCCCTGGAAGAGATTTCCCAATCCTCCGAGGTGGAGAACTGCTACTATGGGGAGGAATATCAGGCCAAAGACCATCACCAGCCCCTGAAGCAGATCGGTCCAGGAGACGGCCCTAAAGCCTCCTAAGAGGGTATAGACGATGGTGATCACCGCCCCCAAGAGGACGCCATTGGTATAGCTTATCTTAAAGACGGCGTCAAAAGTCTTCCCGGCGGCGTTAAACTGGGCCCCCACATATCCCATCATACAGAAGAAGGTAATCACCACGGCTACCGATCTCACCAGATGGGAAGGGTCTTTACTCTTTGCCTCCAAAAAATCGGGTACGGTGAGGGCACCCAGTCTCTGTGATTCTCCCCTTAGCCTGAAGGCTAAGAGATACCAGTTGACCACATAGCCCAAGAGGCACCCCGGAGCGATCCATACGGCCGAGAGCCCTTCCTTATAGGCGATCCCTACCAATCCCAGTACCACCCAACCCGACTCTGAGCTGGCCACAGAACTTATTGCCGTTACCCAAGCACCCAGCCTCCTTCCAGCCAAGAAGAAGTCTTCCATTGTTTTGGTAAACTTCGTCGCATATGTGCCCACCCCCAGGACAAGGAGGGTATAGAGGGCAAAGGTGAGGATAACCGGGAGAGTTGTACCCATCTCATTTCCCCCTATCGTTGAGGAATTTAATAAACGCAATTACCCACAGGCTTAGCGGGAAGATAAGGTAGAGAATCCAAAAACTTAAGGAAAGTTCCACATTGCCCATTTTACCTCCTAAAATCAGTTCGCCTTCCCGAAAGCTTACACCATCCAACCCTATTTGTCAAGGAAAACATCACAATGCTTACAAGGTTCTCCACAGGGAGCTATAACCAGCTACACCCCGAGCGGCCTCTTCTCCTCTATCACCTTCTCCTTCCATACGCCAGTAGAAAAGAGGAGCAGGGCTAAGACAGCCCCCACTATATTGCTGATGGCCATACCTATCCATACGCCGGTAGATCCTTTGGAGAGGGTAAAGGCAAAAAGGTAGCAGAGGGGGACGCGGAGAAGCCAAAGCCGGGAGAGGTCCATAATCATCGAAGGGATGTTATGGCCTGAGCCTTGAAAGGATGCACCTACCGCCCGGAAAATGCCGAAAAAGGGCATACCAAAGACGAATATGGATATGAAGTTTGCCCCTTCATCTATTATGTCTGAGCGGCCGGGGATGAAGAAGGTAAGGATTGACCTCCTCAATAGCCAGAGGAAACAGGTCTCGACCACCAGGATGGTGAACATAAGAGCCATACCCTTCTTGGCAGCGACCTCCGCTCGGCCGACCTTCTCAGCCCCTAAGCTCTGCCCCAAAATGGTGGTCAGCCCCACGCCTAAGCCTTCAATGCAAATAAACATCAGGTGGATCACTCGATCCCCTATCCCATAAGCTGCCAGGGCAACAGGGGCATTGGATACTCGGCCGATAACGGCCATCAAAACTACAAAGCCAAAAGCTGTCCCCGAATTGCCTATGGAAGCGGGGAGGCCGATCTTAAATATCTTGGAGATCCACTTCCACCGTGGCCTCATATTGGCCAGCTTGAGTTTTATCCCCCTCCTTCCTTCGAAGAGGATATAAAGGGCGATCACCGAGGAGATCATCTGGCAGCTCACAGTAGCCAGGGCTGCCCCTAAGACCCCAAGCTTTGGTAAAGGGCCCCAGCCAAAGATGAGCAAAGGATCGAGGATGACATTCAGCGCCACGGTGATCCCATTGACCAACATAGGGGTAAAGGTATCTCCATAGGCTTGAAGGACCGAACCAAAGAGGAAGGCGGCGAACATAAAGGGCATTCCCAAAAAGATGATCTGGATATAGAGAATGGCCACTGCGGTCACCTCTTGGGAATGGGTGATCAACGGGAGGAGCTTAGGGGAGAGAAGATAGCCTAAACCTCCCAGTAAAGCCCCAAAGCCCAAGGAGAGGGAGTAGATCTGACCACAGGAGAGGTTAGCCTTCTCCCCCATACGGGCACCTGTATACTGGGAAATGAGAGCTATCCCCGCAGCGGCGAAGCCAGCTACAAAGGAGATGAGGAAGAAGACTATCGGCCAAGAGATCTGCAGTCCAGCGACCGCTGCCCCGCTCTCGCCTTCCGGTAGGTGACCAAGCCAGAAAGTGTCCGCTAAGCTGTAGAGGACCTGGAGAACGGTGGAGATCATCACCGGCCAACCCAAGCGGAAGATAGTCTTTATTATTGGACCTTGGAGGATATCCTCTCTGGAGACGGTATTCATCAGGCCTAAGGAAACCCCTTGCCCCCCTTTTGTCAAGATAGTTTTAGGGTCCTCTCAAAAGCGATGAATTGCCTTCTAATAAAATTCTCTTGCCGAAATTAAAGTTCTGTGGTATCTTGACCAACAGAGGTCTCTGTTCTCTCAATGGGCTATGAAGGGAGCTTATGTTGGCTGGATGAGCTAAGGAGAGAAAGGTGCTGAGCTTAAACCAATTAAGGGGAAATGTACTGGTTTGACATCCTTATAATCGCTATTATCGGCCTGAGCATGATCTATAGTTTCATCAAGGGATTGATCAGGGAGCTCTTCGCCCTGGGGGCGGTCATCTTTGGGTTCATCCTCGCTTGCCAAATATACCCCATAGGGAAAGAACTGATTCTACCCTTAATTCACAATTCGTCCATATCCGCCCTCTTAAGTTTTATAGCCGTCTTTCTTCTCTCTGCAGCTTTGATTGGCTTACTTGGCGCTCTGCTCAGCAGGCTAATCCACTTCGCAAAGTTAGGATGGATAGATAGGGTAGTTGGGGGCTTTTTCGGTCTCTTGAAGGGTTTTCTAATCGCTGGCCTGATCTGTCTCCTCACTGGAGCCTTCATCCCCCATGGAGAGGTCGTGGTGAGAAGATCGGCCTTTGCCCCTACACTTCTGAAGCTGACCAACCAGGCGGCAAGGCTTATCTCTAAGTCCTTTCAGGATGAGCTAAAGGGGATTTAAGGTTCAGGAGTCTCCCCTTTTAAACGATGGGGAGGGATTTCAAGGCCAGTCAAGTGCCTTTCCAGCCATAAAGGTCTACCTTGAGGGGTGGCGACGCTCACTGGTGAAGAGATCTACTACCCTGCGGGCCCACTTATAGTCCTCAAAGAATATGCAGAGGGAGCAGAACATTAACCCAGAACCGAGCAGATAGAGCAGCATCGAGATCTTCCACCTTAAGGGGAAATACCAGAACATGCCAAAATAGATGGCAATGGATGAGGCCATTAACACCCCACCGACAACTTTGGCGGCTCTTCTCTCATATTCCCCCGTATGCTCCACCTCCCTCTGTTTGGCCACGTCCAATCCATGGCTATACATTCCTAAGAGCCTCCGGTCCATAACCTCCCTCCAGGATTCATACCTTTTGTAGGGAGGATAGTACTTAAAGCCATATTTAGCGGCAATCCCTTTCAGCTCCTCCTTGGGGCCATAGAGGCGGAGTTCCCGACCAAATGACTTGATCTCAAACCCTTTAACCTCCTCTAAAAGGTCTTTGGTGATTACCAGGTATGGCCTATCAAAGCCAAACCTTTGCACATATTCCGCTGTCTTAGCTGCTGAGAAGAACCTCTCTATATGCTCTGGCCGCATGGGGGGAAGCCTATGGTTTACCCAAAAGAAGATCAATATGCCAATGGGATAGGTGAAGAATTGTGAATGCAACCAGGAGGGCCATGCCCTCTGCAATGTCCCCCAGACCATCCAGGGATATTGATTATTGAACCCACGGAGGATGGCAGTGAAGAGAAGGGCTAAACCTGAACTGGTCAGTCCGCCGGCCAAGGCCCCCTGCCAGGTAGTTCTTCTCACTAAGAAAGCACCGATGATGAGCACAAAGGACATCGGTCCCACAATGGCGCTTATGGCCAGGTTGAGGAACCAGATGCTGGGGGGCATTATGAAGGCACTGATTATGGCCACCAGCACAAGGAGGAGCAATATTATCCTGCTTGCCCTAAGCAGTTGCTTTTGGGTCGCCTTGGGGTTCAGCCAGAGATTATAAATTCCCCGCACATAGTTGGACATCCGGGCCATAAGTGAGGAATCCAAGGTCCCCATTACCGCAGCCAGGAGGGCAATGAGGAGAAGGGAGCTTGCCATCATAGGTATGGCGTGGGTGGTAGCCAGCTTCTCCAGGGTTCCGGTGAAAAGCTCATCCCCAGGGATCTCTGGGGCATAGGCCTTGAAGGCCAAGCCAGTTATATTCACCATAAGCCCATAGGGGATGGTGGTGAGGATCAGAGCAAGGATGGGCCCCTGCCTGGCGGTTCGTTCATTTTGGGCGGCCATATACCGGGAGCCATAAAACTCCCCGGGGAGCATTATGAGGAGCACATTCATAATGAGCATGGCAGAGATGAAGGAGTAGGTGTATTCATGCGCGGGGGCGGTGGGTCCCACAACTTTGCTGAATTCTAAATAGGCACCCATCTGGTGGGTTTGGAAAAAGGAGATTATGTGGTGCCACCCCTTGACCAAACTGCCCTCCCCTAAGATAAGGAATATGGCTACCGTGGGGACTATCATCGCCGCCCAAGTGAGAATCCCCTGCATCATATCCGTAACCAGGCAGGCCTTAAATCCTCCAAAGGCCAGATAGATGGAGATTACTGCCAAGACTATGAGTGCTCCGAGGACAACAGGGTCGATGAACCCGATATTCCCCAGGATGGGGAACATATCCGAGAAGGTAAGGCCAGCTCCCTTGAGCATCTGGGCAAACCCAAAGGGGACCGCCACTATCAGAAAGGAGGCATATACCAACACAGTTACCGGGCCATATCTAAAGGCTAAGGAGTCCCAGAAGGAGATTATGCCACTGGTTCTTAGCTTACGGGCGAAGAGCAGGGTCATTATCGGGGTGCCAATACACCAGAAGAATTCAAACCAGAGGTCTATTACCCCTCCTCCCGAGATCATCCCCACCGTGCCGATGTAGGCTAAAGTGCCTACCCCGGTGGCAAATATGGACATTACGATCCAAGGGAGGGTAGCTGTACGGTTGGCTAAGAGGTATCCACTGGCTGATCTGGCCATCCCCCGCTCGGAGAGAATGCCCATATAGACCAGAAGGCCCATATAGCCAACGAGCATTAGGAGGTTGAGCAGGTTCCAGTCCATATTAAAGTGAGGCAAAATCCCAAAGTGGGAACGGGGCGACCCCCAAGGTCAGAATCTAACCTCTAAGGAATAGATTTTGGCTGGTGCTACGGCTGCCTTTTCTGGCAGGTAAGCATAATTGAAGGTGAACTCGAAATCCTTATACCTCTGGGACAATCCTCCCCCAAAGGCAAAGCGGTCGTTATTATATCCTAACCTCAAGTTGAAGTCCTTATAGATTTTGAAATCTACCCCGAAGTGATACTTCATCGTTTGTTTAAGGTTCTTCTCCAGATCAAAGGCAGTGAGTAGCCTTCCGTTGAGGAGCCAATAGGAGAAGCCTATCCTGTAGTTTGTTGGTATCGTATCTGTAGTGGTAGTTCCTCTTTCCCAGAGCTCCTTGGTATCCCAACTATATTTGGACCTCAAGTTCTGCACGGAGAAACCTACGGAGAATTTCTTCTCCTTCTTATAGATTCCCCCAAAACCCAACCCTACAGTATTGGTACTTACCCCAGCCAACTTCTGTTGGAAATACCGGATGGCCAGTCCAAAGGCCAGGTGGGGGATGGTTCGCTTGGAGAAACAGAAGGTGATGGCGTTCTCGCTGTCAGAGAATTTCCTAGTTGGCTGCCCATCTTCATCTCGCCCATCGATATCATCCAAACCGGCGCTGATCCACCCTATCCCCACCCCAGCCTCATGCCGCAAGGGTTGAGCATATCCTAAGTAACTAAACCTCCTTCCCAAGGAGAGCGCCCGATAGGCTGAAGTGAATACCCTCTTCCCAACGAAGGAGAGAGCTGCCGGGTTGTAGTGGACGGCAGAGGCATCATCAGCCACTGAGACAAAGGCTTCCCCCATCCCCAGAGCCTTCGCCCCTACCCCCATCCTTAAGAAGGCCCCTGCATATCCCCCTTCCTCAGCAGCCATCAGGCAGGGCTGGATGAAGAAGAAAAGAAGAAATAAGATAGGTGTATTTCTGGTATGCACTTTCCCCCCTTTAATCCATAACGACAATCTTGCCCCAGGCCACCCGACCGTCAGCCCCTTCCACCTTATAGAGATAGGCTCCATTGGCTACCCTGTGTCCCTTTCCATTCCTCCCATCCCAGTTAATTCCTCGGTCGCCGGCAAAGTCCTCTATGCTCAACGTCTTTACCAGATCAAGGGCCAGATCGTAGATCTTCACCACTGTGCGGCCGGCTTTAGCCGTGTGATACATAATCCTTATCGCCCCCGAGCGGGAGGGGGAGAAGGGGTTGGGAAAAGCATAGGTTAGGGGAGCCTTGTCGGCTCCAATGGGCATATAGGATTTAACTATCCGCCATGTCTTTCCACAGTCCTTAGAGTAAGCCAGTCCCTGATAGGTTCCCACCCAGACTATGGTATCCTGTAATTCCGTGACCTTTACTGAAATAACCTCGTCGATATAGACCCGATCATTGGTAGAATCGTCGATGATGTCGAAGAAATCCCAATGTCTTCCCCCATCCTTTGACCTGATCAGTCCCTGATCGGTGGCTGCCCAGACCACTGAGTCTTGAAAGCTGAAGTTCCAGGCTGTATACCCCTCCATGTAGTTCCGCCAGGTATTCCCCCCATCCTCCGTCTTCACAATGCCCGTGAAGCCGTTGTCCTTGTCCGTGGGCCTTGTTCCCGCCCAAATAACCGTCTTTCCACCATATTTTTGCACCCCCAAGCTGACCACGAAGTTGCCTGGGATACGGGTATCTACAGAATTGTAGTTTACCCAGGTCTTTCCCCCATCTGCCGAACGGTTGATCCCATCTGCAGTTCCTACCCATATAGTGTCGCCAGAGGTGACCACTGAGAAGGCCCGCTGGTTGTAGTCGCTATAGGTGGGATCAAATGGTTTGTCCTCTGGCACGACCTTATCCCAGGTCTGCCCCCAATCCATGCTCTTGGCCAGACCCCCGTAGAAGGCAGCAACCCAGACGGTGGTATCTTGGATGGCAATGTCATAAATAGGGCGACCCACATCGATGATCTTCTCCCCAAACTGGAAGCTATCATTCTTCAGCCAGAAGCCCGTGCTATCCCGTGCCGTCCTGACCTTGGCCCGCAGGATCCAATCACCTCCCAGGCCAATATCCTCTGAAAACCACCACCTTCCCTGGGTATCCCGATAGATGAGGTTTCTCTTCTTGGCTATCCCCCGGGCATCCCGGGCAATGGAGAGGGAGGTCTGGGTGCGGAATTTGAGGCCAATTCTAAAAGATGGGCTTTCAACCTCAATGCCATCGGAGGTGAGGTCGATGTCAGTAAACTTGGTCGAATCGCCCTCTATCTCACAGGTCTTAGTGCGGATGGTATCGCCGGGGCTCTCAGCTCCATTGTCCTGCCAGATCTGAAGGGTGAAGGGAGCGGACCCCTCTTTGCCTATGTAGACCCTTACCGTATCGATGGAGATAGGGAGGTCGGAGGTGTCAACCTTAAAGACGGAAGCGAAGCCGTCACCCCTCTCAAATCCGGGTTGAAAGTAGTAGTTGCGAAAGATGTATTGGGTAGAAAATGATTTCCAACTCTCCCCCCCCTCTTTGGTCAAACTAATCCCTGCCCCGGCAGGAAAGTAGTCCCCTCCCACTTGTTCGGCATATCCCGTGGCTGTCCAGATAACATCAACGGTTACAGGCATCAGGGCGAAGATGTTGTTCCGGGCCAACCCGTCCTTGGTCGTATAAACCATCCACCCCTCTGGGCTGAATGGCCCACCGACTAATTTGTTTATTCCGCTTGATGTGCCCACCCAGAGGTGTGCACCATCCCATCTGATATCCCCGATGCCATTTCCGGAGATTCTTCCCAAGGCCTGGGTGGCGAAATCCTTGGGAATTTGGGCAGCCAAATAGGAGGCACCCAGCAAAACGCTGAGGGTAAGGAACCAAATCCTAAACTTTTTCATAAACTCCCCCCTGTGGAGTCCTCTTTTACAATGTAGAAATATTGGGTGTCCGGAAGGCTGGTTTCGTAATGGTCAGAAGCGGTAAAGATGAACCTATACTCTCCCACCAGCGTCTCAGGGTTACCTGGTGAACCTATGGTTATGTTGAGGGAGAAGACCCCATCGTCTTTGATCTTGTCTCCGGAAACTCCATCTATATCCCCATCATCATAGAGGCGGAAAGGACCCCTTTCGCTGCTATCGGGTCTGATGCTTTTAAATTGGACACTAATTACATCAGCTATACCTTGATTGTCAGCAACCCAAACTTCAATGTGGGAAACAGTGTCTGGCCCGGCCCAATTAAGCGTATCTGGGTCTAACTTAACCTTCTCTATCCAGGGGGGTTGGTTCTTCCCTGGCAAAGCCCAATCCTGATTGGAGTATTCACTCTCTCCCTGGGGGTAGAGTGCAGTGACAACATAATAGTAGATGATGTCATTGGAGACAGTTGTATCGGTATATTCGGTAGCCTGGAGCGAGGCAATGGAGGAGTAGCTTTGGCCTGATTTCCTCCTGTATAATTTATATCCGGTCTCCCCTCCTGATCTCGGAGCCTGCCAGCTAAGGTAGACCTTCCCCTCGAGCCCGGAGTCGGCAACTAAGTTAAAAGGAGGTTCCAAATACCTCTCCTTCACTGGATTCTTGGAGCATTGAACCCCAATGAAGGAGAGAAAGGCCAGGATAAATAGCAGAATTTGTCTTAACATCTCCTACCTCCCCTATTGATTGGGAAATCCTTAGATTTTCAGTGGGTTTGCTAAATAGGCATAGAGGTCTGCGTCTATTAAATTTCCCCAATGATAAAGGGTTAGACAGGGTCTGTCAAGCACTTTCCGGACTGTGGCTTTATGCTTTTCTTTGTAATTAGCTAAAGTTCCTTCCTCTGCAGACTTCTCACCCGCCTGCGGGCGTTTATGTGCTCCCGATTGGTGCGGGAGAAGATGTGGGTTCCATCTCCCTGCGCCACGAAGTAGAGATAGTTTGTCTTAGCAGGCCAGAGAGCTGCTCTTATGGAGGCTGACCCCGGATTGCAGATGGGGCCAGGGGGGAGGCCTGGATGGAGATAGGTGTTATAAGGGGATTTGACCTGAAGGTCTCTTCTCGTTAAGGGACGGTTTAAGGGGGAAAGGACATAGATCACTGTGGGGTCACACTGCAAGGGCATTCCTATCTTCAATCGGCGGTGGAATACAGCCGATATTAGAGGCCTCTCTTCAGGGACGCCTGTTTCCTTCTCTATGAGCGAGGCCAGGGTGAGGACTTGGTGAAGGCTGAGGCCCAACTCCTCAGCTCTGTTCTTTAGGTCAGGCGTGATCACCTTAAAGAGTCCCTCCACCATTAGCTTAGCTATCTCCTCCTCCTTCATTCCCCAACAGAGGTTATAGGTGTTGGGAAAGAGATAGCCCTCTAAAGAGGAGGCATTGACCCCTAACCTTTGGCAGAAGCTTTTATCGGTGACTAAGGCCATAAAGGCTGTAGAGTCGACCTCCAACCTTCTCCTCAAAAGGCCAGCAATCTCCTTTGAGGTCAAACCCTCTGGGATAGTCACCCTTTCGGTGATCGATTCTCCCTTGCGCAGGAGGTGTAAGATCCCCCACAGGGAGTTTCCCGGCCTGATGCTGTATCGCCCTGCCTTGAGCTCCTTTTCCCAACCGAGTAGTTTGGTGAAGAAGATGAAGAACCCCTCACTCCCAATTAAGCCCTTCTCACCGAGGGTATGGGCGATTCCCCGTACATCCATACCCCTTCCTATGGATACCACCAAAGGGGGCTGGTGAGTACGGGGCACCGGAGGGGCAAAAAGGGCAAACCCAAGAAGGATTATTAAAGTAAGAAGGCAGACTATGAGAAATTCCCCCAGGAAGCTTTTCGGCAAGCCCCTCATCTTTGGCTCTCCAGATAGGACTGAAGGATTATTGTCGCAGCCAACCTATCCACCTCTCCCTTTTTCCCCTTTATCCTTTTCCTCATATCAATTAAGGTTTTATGGGCTGATACACTACTCAACCTTTCATCCCAGGTGACAATCGGTTTTTTTACCCTATCCTTCAGCTTCTCCGTGAATTTCAAAACCTTTTTTGCGGTTGGCCCTTTGCTTCCATCCATATTCAGAGGAAGACCAACCACTATCTCTGTTACCCCCTCCTGGGCCACCGTCTCTGCTATCCTCCCCAGGAGATCCCCTTCATCCCTTGGCTCCAAAGTTTCCATCCCTTTGGCAATGAGCCCCAGGGGATCGCTCAAGGCAAGCCCCACTCTCTTCTCCCCGAAGTCAATGGCCAATATCCTTTTCTCCTTTTTCGTTATTTTAACCCTCCCAGTCAAATGGTCTTCTTAGCATACCCTCATCGGTTGAGAATCCTATGAATGGGCTTTATCAGAAGGGTCAGAATTCTCCAGGGAATCCCCCCTCATCCTCCTCCATTGCTCTAACCTCTCCCTAATCTTTCTCTCAAATCCGAAATCCGTGGGTTCGTAATACCTCCTCCCCTTTAAATTCTCTGGGAGATAGCTTTGGGCAACATAGTGTCCAGGGAAATTATGGGGAAACTTGTAACCCTTCCCATAGCCAAGTTTTCTCATCAGTGCCGTAGGGGCATTCCTTATGTGCAAGGGAACAGGCATAGCCCTGGTCTTCTGCACATCTTCCTTTGCCTTAGCAAAGGCCCTATCCACAGCGTTGGATTTGGGAGCAGTGGCCAAGTAGACCGCTGCCTGGGCTAGGGCAAGCTCTCCCTCCGGCGAACCCAAGAAATCATAAGCGTCCTTGGCCGCCAGGGCGACCTGCAGTGCCCTGGGGTCGGCATTTCCCACATCCTCAGAGGCAAACCTCACCATCCTCCGAGCAATATATAGTGGATCCTCGCCGGATTCCAACATCCTGGACAACCAGTAAAGGGCCGCATCTGGATCAGAACCGCGCAGGCTTTTGTGGAGGGCACTAATTAGGTTGTAGTGTTCCTCACCGGACTTGTCATAGAGGAGGATCCTCTTCTGGAGAGCTTCTTGGGCAATTTTTAGGGTGATCCTCCTCTGGCCATCCTCATTTGGGGGAGTAGTATTTATGGCGAACTCTATTCCGGTAAGGGCAACTCGAGCGTCACCATTGGCTAACTGGGCGATATACTCTAAGGCATCCTTCTCTACCTGGGCCCTATATTCGCCCAATCCCTTCCTCTTATCTCTTAGGGCCCTCCTCAGGATAACCAATATTTCCTCCTTGGATAGGGGGTTAAGGGTATATACCTGGCAGCGAGAGAGGAGGGCAGAGATAACCTCAAAGGAGGGGTTTTCGGTTGTCGCCCCAATTAGTTTGATAACCCCTTTCTCCACATAGGGAAGGAAGGCATCCTGTTGAGCCTTGTTGAAGCGGTGAATCTCATCCACAAAGAGAATTGTCTGCCTCTGGTGGGTCCTCCGCTGATATTGGGAGACCTTGATGACCTCCCTTATCTCCTTCACCCCGGAGAGCACGGCACTAAAGGAGACGAAATATGAGTTTGTGTATTTGGCTATC
The DNA here is from genome assembly GCA_029932675.1 of bacterium. Lineage (GTDB taxonomy): Bacteria > SM23-81 > DAOVCL01 > DAOVCL01 > DAOVCL01 > DAOVCL01. The sequence continues at coordinate 3,893 of JAOZPP010000056.1, read as the reverse complement.
AGGCGAGCAAGGGTTGTCTTCCCACTCCCCGGTGGGCCCCAAAAGATCACTGAACCCATCTCCCCTGATTCGATGGCCTTTCTTAAGGGCTTCCCCTCCCCCAAAAGGTGTTCCTGGCCTACAAACTCCTCTAAACTTTGAGGTCTCATCCTCTCGGCTAAAGGGGCAAGCCCTGGTTCTTCCTTCTTTTCGAAGAGGTCTATCTCCTCCATTTATCCTGCAACCTGATGACTTTAATCCCTAAGATTTCCCTATCCTTTTTAATGTAATACAAAAGGTCTGTTTTGGCAACCATTTTCATCTCTTGACTGGTATGGATAAACCCAACCACAGTGGGGGAATCATGGAGACCAAATCCTAAATGGGTGATCACCACATCTGGCCTCTCTTTGACAACGGCGACGATTGTGAGAGGGGGGAAGGAGGGGAGAAGGGAAGGAAGCATTGACCGAGGAAGGTAAGCTGATTTGATATAAGTCGTTGGTTCACCATCCCAAGTTAGCCCCCTTTTCCTGAAAAACTCTTTCTTATTGATATATTTCTCAATAAACCGGGTGTCACTACCTCCCAAAAGGGGGGTAATATCCTCTAAGAACGTGGAGTTGTTTGGTAGCCAGTCTGCGGTGATGAAATGGTTTCTGGTGAAAGGGCCAACCTCTCCGTTTTTAAATCTCAGTCGCCGCAGGGTGGGAAGGAGAGCGCCTCTGTCCGGGGCAAGGGCTAAGGCCATGATCTCCTCCACGAAGGTCAAACAGTCCATCGACTGGAGGTGAAAGGTAGATGACCCCTCCCAAGGTTGAGGCTGGTAGGGGGTTCCCAGGGCCATAGAACATAGCCTCTTTATCCTCTCCTCTATCCTTTTAGCTCTCAGCTCTTCTATGAGTCCGCCCAATTCCTCTGAACTGAGCTGGTATAGCCTTTTCAAATCCGTCTTTCCTGATTTCTTCCTTGCCATCCCTAATTTTCTCCCTATATTAAGTCCTATGTTCTGGAAGATCCTTTTGGCCTTTGCCCTCATTCCTCTTCTGGAGATCTTTCTCCTCCTGGAGCTTGGGCACTGGATTGGGATAGGGCCAACCATAGCTTTGGTGATTGGCACCGCCCTTTTGGGAGCGGCCTTGGCCAAAAGCCAGGGGATTAAGGTTATCAAACTGATAAGGGGGCAGGTCTCCTAGGGAGAGATCCCCACAGAAGGGCTCCTCGATGGGGCCTTCGTCCTCTCTGGCGGGCTTCTCCTTTTGACCCCAGGTTTGATCACTGACCTCCTCGGGTTTATTCTCCTCATCCCCTATACCAGATTGCCTATAAAAAGGTGGCTGAAGAGGAGGTTGGAAAGGTTCGTCCAAAGGGAGGCAGTTCATACCAGCTATCACATAGATTGACCTCGAAAAAAGCGATAATTGGCTTCTTAATCCATTATCCAACCCCTGATCTCCTTGAAGGCAGGCTCAGCGAGGGATACTTTGGAAAAATTCCCTTACTTCATCTAAGCTATTGGTCGTCTTGCATTTGGGAAGCGAATCGATAAACTTTGTCCCATAAGATTTTCTTCTCATCCTGGTATCAAGAATGGCCACCAGCCCATAATCCCCTCTATTCCTGATTAGCCTACCGAAGCCCTGTTTTAAGGTCATTATGGCCTGGGGCAGTTGATAGTTCAGGAAAGGATTTGTTCCCCTTTTCCGAAGGGATTCTATGCGCGCCTCTGTTATGGGCTCATTGGGGAGTTCAAAGGGGAGCTTGGTCAGTATTACACATTGGAGGGCCTCGCCGGGGACATCCACCCCCTGCCAGAAGGTGGCTACCCCAAAGAGGATAGAGCCCACTTTGGCTTTGAACTCAGCCAGGAGCTCCTCCCTGGAGGCGCCCCCCTGCTTTAGCAAGGTGAAGCCATCAAGCCTCTCAGATAGTTGGGAATATACCCTTTCCATCATCCCATAGCTGGTGAAGAGGACGAATGCCCTCCCTTTAGTGATCTTCAAGATCTCTTCTGTCTCCTTAGCAACAAATTCCGTATATCTCTCGGGGTTTAGTCTGGGGTCAGGACCATTTTGGGGGATGTAGAGCTGAACCTGTTTCCGATAATCGAATGAGGAGGGAAGGATTAGCTCCCGGCATTCATCCAGGCCCAGCCTCTGCTTAAGGAAGTCGAACCTATGAGCCACCGCTAAGGTGGCCGAGGTAAACAGAACTGGATGGGTCCTATCCAAGATTCTCTTCCTAAATTCATCAGCTATATCTATCGGCGCCATATTAATAGCCACTAAAGTCCTTTTCCTTTTGGGTTCAATCTCTATCCAGTAGACCCAACCCTCCAGGCTCTGATCTAAGAAGCGATCTATGGTCCGGCTGAATTCCATACACCTCTCCGCCAAGGCGGAGATTTCCACCTCCTTTTCCTTGTCGCGGATCACCTTTCCCACATCCCTCAAGGCATAGGCTAACCTCCTCAATGGTTCCCCTAAATGGTTGGTGATGAGGTTCCTCTCCCTTACCCTCACAGACCTCTGTTCAGGGCCAAAGCGGCTGAGGGCCTCTCCAAAGAATAGCTCCCCCGCTGTCCTTGTTTCGCTGGTGATAGTTTGTAGCCTCTCCCTTTCCTCCCCTCCCACTTTGCCCAGCCTATTGATTAGACCACCTCCAGTTTGCGGATTGTAGAGGAAGTTTAGGAGGTAGTTTAGCTGAGAATTAGAGAACCTAACCCCCAAATAGCTGGTGGCCACTTCCTCGACGCTGTGGGCCTCGTCGAAGACTACAGCCTGATAGGGGGGGAGGAGCATTCCATTGGTAGAGAGGTTGGCGAAGAAGAGATGGTGGTTTACCACGATTAGGTTTGCCTCAAATAACCTCCTTCTGAACCCCTGGTAATAGCACCTATCTTCATAAGGACAATCCTTTCCCATGCAGAGGTCTGGTTCGCGGCAGATTCTGTCCCAGATTCCGATCCTCCTCTTCCTTTCCAGCTCAGATCTTATTCCCGTCCTCGTCCTCCTCTCCCACTGGAGAACTTTGGTTAACTCCCTTTGATCCATCGGGTTGAGAAGCAACCCGCCGGAGAGGACCTGATTGAGCCTCCTGAGGCAGAGCCAGTTCTGGGAGCCAAGGGCCAAGCAGGAGCTGAACTTGACCGGAAGGCAACCCTGTAGAAGGGGGATGTCCTTGTCCAATAGTTGATGTTGGAGGGTCTTTGTATTGGTGGAAATTATCGCCCTTTTTCTCTCCTCCACTGCCCATAAGATGAGGGGCACAAGATAGGCGAGGCTCTTCCCCGTTCCAGTTCCCGCTTCCACTACCAGATGTTTTCCTTCCCTTATGGCCCACTGAACGGCTTCGGCCATCTCCACCTGTTCTGACCTCTCCTCCCAACCCTGTAGCCTTTTGGAGATCAGCCCCCCCTTCCCAAAGACCTCTTTCATCTCCATAAGCAGCTCCTCCTTCGCTTAAACTAACTCCATTCCTCCCCGCCGTCAACCCTTTTTCATTCAGGAGGAAAAAGGGGTAGGCAGGAGACAAAGAACCATCATTGATGTGCTGGTAGGGCTCTGCCCTACCAGGCGAGAGTTCTACAGCACTTTAGTGCGGGTTGGGCCCCTTTAGGGGTCTCTATGTGGCTCCCTCTGAGCCGTCAGAACCCCGATTCTGACGGTGAAAAGGTAAAGGTGAGGGAACCGCAGATTCACGCAGAACTACGCGGATATAAAAATGTGCTGTCAGGAGTTACCTCCTGACAGCCAAGGTTCTACCGCATTTTGGTGCCAGGTTAAACCCCAGTAGAAACCGTAGGGACAGGGCTTCAGCCCTGTCCGAAAGGAGGGCGAGCTTTCATTTTCACTTGCTCAAAGCCCAAGTTTGACAGTCAAAGGGGCAAAATTGGCCTTGGATGTGTTCTTTGA
>JAOZPP010000055.1 GCA_029932675.1 bacterium | reverse complement strand
CGGGGAATCCACCTAAAGCCTTCGTTTTACAAGAACCCACTTTTTCAGCAACCTCGGAATAAAATCTTGACATTCAAAGGGTGGTTATATATTTTAGCAGGATGAGTGTAACTTCAATCCTCAAAGCCATCGCCCAGAGGGCATTGGTGTTCACCCAGAAGGTCTATGGGGATGGACTCCTCAGCTTGGTAGTTTATGGCTCCTTTCAGTGTTTTTCGGTGTTTAATGCATAACCCGAAATGAAAAGGGAGATGTTTAAGAAGGTTCTTGTTGCTAATCGGGGGGAGATCGCTGTGCGGGTGCTCAGGGCCTGCCGGGAGTTGGGCATATCGACCGTTACCGTCTATTCAGAGGCAGATAGAAATGCCCTCCACACCAGATACGCAGATGAGGCCTATGAGATAGGTCCTCCACCGGCAACGGAGAGCTACCTTAGAATAGAGAGGATCATAGAGGTGGCCAAGAGGTCAGGGGCTCAGGCGATACATCCGGGATATGGGTTTTTGGCTGAAAACACCCATTTTGCCCAGGCCTGTGAATCCGAGAAGATAACCTTTGTGGGCCCAAGCTCGAAGGCTATCAGATTGCTTGGCGATAAGATCGAAGCACGCAAAACGATGGAAGGGGCAGGGATACCGGTGATCCCCGGTAGTGGGAAGGAGCTCTCCACAGAAGAGGAGGCGGTGGAGGTGGTGGGTAAGATCGGCTTGCCGGTTCTCATCAAAGCGGCCGCCGGGGGGGGTGGAAAGGGGATGCGCATAGTGAGGAAAAGAGAGGAGCTTGCCCCGGCGATCAGACAGGCTGCATCTGAGGCAGGTTCAACGTTTGGAAATCCGACGATCTATATTGAAAAATATCTCGAATCACCCAGGCATATAGAGTTTCAGGTCCTCGCCGACAATTATGGGAACGTTGTCCATCTTGGGGAAAGGGAGTGTTCCATCCAGCGGAGGTATCAGAAACTGGTAGAGGAATCCCCATCTCCGATAATGACTGAGGAGCTCAGGGAAGAGATGGGTAAGGCTGCGCTCAAAGCGGTGAAGGTCTCCGGTTATACGAACGCAGGTACGGTGGAGTTTATGGTAGATCCACAAAAAAACTTTTATTTTCTGGAGATGAATACGCGGCTGCAGGTGGAACATCCGGTTACTGAGCTTGTCACTGGAATAGACATCGTCAAGGAGCAACTCAAGATTAGCTCTGGCCAACCCCTCTCAATACATCAGGAGGAGGTGCGGTTATTTGGGGCAGCCATAGAATGTAGGATAGCAGCGGAGGATCCGGAAAACAACTTTATGCCTTCGATGGGTAAGATAACCGAACTCGTGGAGCCCGGTGGTCCTGGGGTGAGGGTGGAGAGCGGCATATTTGCAGGGTTTGAAGTTCCTATCTTTTACGATCCGTTGATCGCCAAGCTTCTCGTCTGGGCCCCAACCAGGGAAGAGGCCATATTTAGAATGAGGAGGGCACTCTCCGAATACACGATAAGGGGAATAAAGACGAGTGTGCCCTTTCACCAGGAGGTGCTCCATAATCCTCATTTTGTCAAGGGAGAATATAACACTACCTTCATAGAGAAGATGTTTGGAGGGATGAGGTTGAAAAGGGGGGATCACAGGATTGCCGCTGTGGCTGCGGTTATCGCGAGCATCCAAAGGGAAAAGGCACTCGCCACCTCCAAAGGAAGGAAGGAAGCCCATAGCCTGTGGAAACTCGCTGCCCGGCAGGCTGGATTGCGGAGGTTTTAGATGGCTTATCTGGTAACCGTGGAGGAGAAGAGGTTCAAGCTCGATTTGAAGAGGGAGGGAAATAAGTTCATAGTATATGTAGACACCGATCCCCTGGAGGTGAGTGTTGCTGAAGTTGGTAATCCATCCCACCTCTCCCTGATCGCTGGAAATAGGTCCTACGATGTGCAGATTGAGGATGAGGGTATGGTGACGGTAAACGGCGAGACATTTCGGGTAAAGGTGGAAGATGAAAGGGCGTTACATCTGGCCCAGTTCACCGGGGGGGCTCGTCACCTGGAGGAGGAGGCGATAACCGCTCCTATGCCTGGTCTGGTGGTTGGAGTAGAGGTAAAACCAGGTGATAGGGTGAGGGAGGGCGATGGATTAGTGGTCATTGAGGCGATGAAGATGCAGAATGAGTTGAAAGCCCCGCGGGAGGGCAAGGTCAAGGAGGTATTTGTAAAGCAGGGGATATCGGTGAACGGCGGCGACACCTTGGTGGTAATAGAGTGAAAGTCCTAAAAGTCCAAAATACCTAAATGCCTAAAAATGGAGAAGAAATATAGCGTTAGTGATGAACTAAAGGAAAGGACCTACAACTTTGCCCTGAGAATCCTGAGGCTTAGCAGGCTATTACCAGACACAGAGGAGGGGAGAGCCGTTAAAAGGCAGATTATCAAAGCAGGAACCTCCGTAGGGGCTAATTTGGAGGAGGCCGATGGTTCCTTAAGCTTAAATGACTTCATCTACAAGGTAGACATTGCTTTCAAAGAGGTGAAGGAGACAAGATATTGGTTACAGATGATAATTGATGCAGGACTCATCCCTAAGGAGAGGGTATTGCCAGACCTGCAAGAGTGTATAGAGATCATAAAGATTTTATCTACCATAATCTACAAGAGTTTAAAAAAGAAAAGGCAAGGATCTAAGTTTAGGCACTTAGAAATTTAGGCGTTTAGGTTGTTTAAATGCTTTATACTCCTGAACAGATTAAAGATTTCGACTACGATAGGGATCTCGGTTCCCCAGGTGAATATCCCTTTACCCGGGGGGTCTATTCCACGATGTATTGTGGAAGGCTCTGGACGATGCGCCAATATGCAGGTTATGCCACAGCCGATGAGTCCAATAAAAGGTACAAATACCTGTTGGCCCAGGGACAGACAGGGTTATCGGTGGCCTTTGACCTCCCCACCCAGATGGGCTATGACTCGGATCACCCCCTTGCCGAGGGGGAGGTGGGGAGGACTGGGGTGGCTATTGATTCCCTTGATGATATGGAAACCCTCTTTGAGGGGATCCCCTTGGATAAGGTGAGCACCTCAATGACCATAAATGCCACATCCGCCGTCCTTCTGGCAATGTATATCACGGTAGCCGAACGCCAAGGGGTGGCGAAGGAGCTGTTGTCGGGTACGGTTCAGAATGATATCTTGAAGGAGTATATTGCCCGGGGGACATACATCTTCCCACCAAGGCCGTCGATGAGGCTTGTGGTAGATACATTTGAATATTGCAGTAAGAACCTTCCCAAGTGGAACAGCATATCCATCTCCGGTTACCACATAAGGGAAGCCGGGGCCACAGCGGTCCAGGAGCTAGCCTTTACCCTGGCCAACGCTATAGCCTATGTGCAGGCGGCGATCGATCGGGGGCTGGCCGTCGATTCATTTGCCCCCCGCCTCTCCTTCTTCTTCAACGCACATAACAATTTCTTTGAGGAGATAGCCAAGTTCAGGGCAGCAAGGAGGATGTGGGCGAAGATAATGAGGAAGAGGTTTGGGGCAAAGAATCCAAAATCCTGGGGGTTGAGGTTTCATACCCAGACAGCGGGTTCTACCCTTACTGCTCAACAGCCCGAAAACAATGCCGTAAGGGTAACGCTCCAAGCGCTGGCTGCAGTCTTAGGGGGGACTCAGAGCCTCCATACCAACTCAATTGACGAAGCGCTGGCCTTACCCAGCGAAGATTCGGTGAGGTTGGCCCTGAGGACCCAGCAGATTATTGCCTATGAGAGCGGTGTCCCTCAGGCCATCGATCCCCTCGGGGGTTCCTATCTCATAGAGTGGCTCACCAATCATATAGAGGAGAAGGCCGGAGAGTATATAAAAAGGGTAGAGGCGATGGGGGGAGCGTTGAAGGCGATCGAGCTCGGCTTTTTCCAAAAGGAGATTCAGGAAAGTGCCTACAGGTATCAGAGGGAAGTGGAAACCAAGCAGAGGACTATCGTGGGGGTAAACGAATTTGTTGCCGAAGGGGAGGTTGAACCGAGGAGGATCTTGAAGGTAAATCCGGAGGTGGCCAGAAGGCAGCGGGCCAGGTTGCGGGCTTTGCGGGCCAGGAGGGATGAGGGGGAGGTAGAGGCATCCCTTAGCCAACTGGGCGAAGCAGCTAAGGGAGAGGGAAACCTTATGGAACCCATCCTTAGATGTGTTCGCTCTTATGCTACCTTGGGAGAGATCTGTGATAGGTTGCGGGGAGTCTTTGGTGAATATAAGGAAAGGAGCACCTTATAGGCCTGAAGAGCCCAGGAGGATCGCCGATGGCTTATGCTTGAGGCTAAAGGGAGGATAGATTATGATTTTTGGTATACCGAGGGAGTTGCCCAGGTTTAAGGGGGTGCCTGAGTGCCGAGTGGGACTCTCTCCAATGGGGGTGAAAGAACTTGTTGAGGGCAAGGCTCAAGTCTATGTGGAGAACGGGGCAGGCGAGGGGGCTGGGTTTTCGAACTCCGACTATGAGAGGGCAGGTGCGCGCATAGTATACTCCAAGGAAGAGGCCTACAAGAGGGCTGATGTCGTCCTCAAGGTAAGGCCTCCCCAGGGGAAGGAAGAGTACAAACATATAAAAGAGGGACAGACGCTCACCGGTTTCTTTCACTTAGTTACTGCTCCTCGGGAATTGATCCAGACGCTGACTACTAAAGGGAACACGGTAATTGGGTATGAGATAATTCAAGAGGATGACGGGGAGCTCCCGGTGGTCATCCCGATGAGCGAGATAGCCGGCAAGCTTGCCGTGCAGATAGCTGGGAGGCTGTTGGAGTCGCCGGGGCGCGGCATCCTGCTGGGAGGCATCCCGGGGATTCCACCTGCTGATGTGGTGATTATTGGGGGGGGGACTCTGGGGTGTAACGCAGCGAAGAGCTTTGCGGGCATCGGGGCCAATGTCTATGTTATTGATACAGATCGGGACAAATTGGAGGACATCGCTGCCCATATGGAACGTCGGGTGACTACTATGTTCGCCACTAAACAGAACATAGAGAAGCTGGTCAGGTTCGCCGATGTGCTCATCGGTGCCGTTTTGGTGCCCGGGAAGAGGACCCCCATCCTGGTTACCAAGGAGATGGTCAAATCGATGCGCCGGGGTGCGGTGATCTTAGATTTCTCCATAGACCAAGGTGGATGTGTGGAGACAGCGAAGATTGCCCCTTCCGGCAAGTTTATCTATAATGTGGAAGGGGTAATCCACTTTTGTATGCCCAACGCCACCACCCTGGTGGCCAGAACGGCTACCCATGCGATGACCGGTGCTGTTCTTCCCTATCTGAAATCCTTGGTTGAGCTGGGTTTGGACAAGGCCCTGGAGGAGTGCCCCGCAATTAGAAGGGGGATCTATGTTCGTCAGGGAAGGGTAGAGAAGGAATATAGGTGATGGCTTGGCCTGACGATTATAGGAAAAAGCTTTCCTCCCTTGAGGAGGCAGTGGCTTTTGTAAAGGATGGGGATAGGGTCTATATCAGTGGCAATGCGGCCACTCCTTTTCAATTGGTGGAGGCCTTAGCAGAGCGTAAAGATGAGCTCCATGGGGTGGAGATAACCCATGTCCTTTTGCTGGGTGAAGACCCCCTCTCCAGACCAGAGATGGAGGGTCACTTCAGGCACAATTCACTCTTCGTTGGCCCTGCGGACCGCGAGGCCATAAACGAGGGTCGGGCCGATTACATACCTGTCTTCCTCTATGAGATCCCCGACCTTTTCTATTCCGGCCTGATGCAATTGGATGTAGCCTTCGTCCATCTCTCCCCCCCAGATGAGCATGGGTTTATGAGCTTTGGGGTGGAGTGTCTGGTCTCCAAGGCGGCCACCAAGTGTGCAAAGGTAGTTATTGCCGAGGTAAACGAAAAGATGCCCAGAACTTTGGGGGACTCCTTCATCCATGTCTCCCAGGTAGACAAGATAGTGGAGGTCTCCAGGGATCTGCCTGAACTCAAACCGAAGGAATTCACTGCTACAGAGAGGAAGATCGGCGAATACATCGCTGAGATAGTTGATGATGGCTCTACGCTTCAACTGGGTATTGGGGGAATACCGAATGCTGCCCTTAAGGCAATGGAGGGCAAAAAGGATCTGGGGATTCACACTGAGATGGTCTCCGATGGCATTGTGGAGGCAATCGAGGCGGGGATCATAACCGGCTCAAGGAAAACCCTCCATCCCAATAAGGTGGTGGCTACCTTCCTTTTGGGCTCAAAGAGAGTTTATGAGTATGCGGATAACAACCCAATATTTGAGCTCCATCCAGCAAACTACACCAATCATCCTTTTATCATCTCCCAAAACGAACGGATGGTAGCCATAAACTCAGCAATAGAGGTCGATCTCACCGGTCAGGTCTGTTCTGATTCGATTGGATTTAGGATCTACTCTGGCTTCGGCGGCCAGGTGGATTTCATTCGGGGGGCAGCCCAATCGAAGGGGGGGAAACCAATAATTGCCCTTCCCTCGACGGCGAAGGGGGGGGAGGTCTCCAGAATAGTTCCCTGGCTTAAACAGGGGGCTGGGGTAGTAACTACCAGGGCCGATGTCCACTGGGTAGTCACAGAATATGGGGTGGCCTATCTCCATGGTAAGAATCTGAGGGAGAGGGCGACGGCATTGATCAAGGTGGCCCACCCCAAGTTTCGGCCTTGGCTTGAAGAGGAGGCAAGGAAACGAAAACTGGCCTGATTATTTATTGATTATGAAGCTTGATCACATTGGGATAGCGACAAGGAGCATCGAAAAGGGAACCAAGATTTGGCAGGACCTTTTCGGGTTTCCCCTTCTTGCCCTCAGAGAGGTAGAGTCTCAGAAACTGAAGATAGCCATCTTTGATGCCGGAGGGGGGGTAAGGATTGAGCTCCTTGAGCCTAAGGGTGAAGATAGTCCGGTTGCCAAGTTCTTAGAGAGGAGAGGGGAGGGGATACATCACCTCTGCTTCGCGGTCAAGGGGATCGAGAAGGTTTTGGAGACCCTCCAGTCGAAGGGTATCAAACTGGTGGATGAGGTGCCCAAGAGAGGTGTGTCCGCTAAAAAGATAGCATTTTTACATCCAAGCTCAACCAACGGTGTTCTTATAGAGCTTTGTGAGAAGTAACCATTAATCCCTTTGTGAAAAGGAGAATCTATGGATGTAATGGAGGCAATCAAACATAGGCGAAGCATAAGGAGATACAAGTCTATCGACGTTCCTGATCATTTACTAAAAGAGCTGCTCGAGGCGGCCCGTTGGGCGCCCTCTTGGGCGAACACCCAATGCTGGAGATTTGTTGTGGTGAGGGATGAGGATGTGAAGAAGAAGCTCAGCCAGACCTTATCAGAGAGGAATCCCGCCCGCCCGGCAATGGTTGAGGCACCGGTTGTCTTGGTAGCCTGTGCAGAGTTACGGAGGGCAGGCTACTACAAGGGCGAGCCAAGGACAGATAAGGGCGACTGGTTTATGTTTGATGTAGCGCTTGCCCTTCAAAACCTGACCCTTGCCGCCCATTCCCTTGGATTGGGTACGGTGCATGTGGGTGCGTTTGACGCCAAGCGAGCCGGTCAAATAGTTGGTGTCCCCGATGGGATCGCTGTGGTTGAACTTATGCCAGTAGGCTATCCAGCAGAGGGCCCAAAGCCGCCGCCAAGAAAGGAGTTGGTCACATTCGTTTACCATGACAGGTATGGGCACCCGCTAAATGAGGAGGGGTGATGGAGATAGATACGAAGGTAGTCCATGGTGGTCAAAAGCCGGATGGGGTAACTGGAGCCATTACGCCACCAATATATCAAACTTCTACTTTTGCCTTTAAGGATGCAGAACACGGAGCCAGGCTGTTTAAAGGGGAAGAGGAGGGATACATCTATACCAGGGTAGGGAACCCTACTATTGATCTTTTGGCTAAGAAGATAGCCCTTTTGGAATCTGCAGAGGCAGGCGTGGTCTTTGCTTCAGGGTTGGCAGCGATATTCTCAACGATAATTACCATAGCTGGCAGCGGTGACCACATAATATCTGATGACACCATCTATGGAGGCACCTACTCCCAATTCAATCAAGTGCTTTCAAGGTTAGGGATAAGCGTTACATTCGTGGATACGGCTGATCTCAACAGGGTGGAGGGGGCAATTAAGGAGAATACCAAGCTCATCTTCACCGAGACTCCAGCCAATCCAACTCTGAAGATCGTGGACATCGCTGGCTGTGCTGAGATTGCCCACCGTCACAATATTCCCCTTATAGTGGATAACACATTTGCCACTCCCTGCCTACAGCGGCCAATTGAGCTTGGTGCCGATGTGGTTGTCCATTCGATGACCAAATATTTAGGGGGCCACGGTGACCTAATTGGCGGTATTACCGTGGGGACTGATGAATTCATCGAGGAACTTAATGCGGAGACGGCAATAGAGGTGGGAGCTACCATCTCACCCTTTAATGCTTGGCTCACCCTAAGGGGATTGAAGACCTTGGCCCTGCGAATGGAGAGACACTCAACCAACGCCATGCAAGTAGCGGAGTACCTGCAGTCCCATCCAAAGATAGAAAGGGTCTATTACCCAGGACTGGAATCTCATCCTGGCCACTCCCTTGCCAGCAAGCAGATGAGTGGGTTTGGAGGGATGTTGGGGTTCGATGTAAAGGGGGGGAAGGAGGCGGGCAAGACCTTGATGGACAGGGTCGAGCTCTGCACGCTGGCAGTCAGCCTCGGTGACGTGGATACTTTGATAGAGCACCCGGCGAGTATGACCCATTCCACCTACTCGGAAGAGGAATGTCTGAAGGTGGGTATAAAGCCAGGTTTTGTAAGGCTTTCTGTTGGTTTAGAGAACCCCAAGGACATAATCGCCGACTTAGACCAAGCGCTGGAGTTAATTTAACCTTTCCTAATTTCTAAGAAATTCCGCAACGGGCAATCCGTGCAAGGGGAAGGTTGTGGAGCACCAGAGGGGCGTTAGCCTCCTGGAGAACATAGCGAATGTAGCAACCCAAGTTTTATGGAGAGGGGGAAAAATGGTTGGCATAGTAGGTTATGGGTCCTATCTCCCCAGGTACCGGATTAAGGCAGAGGAGATTGCTCACCAGTGGGGGATGGATCCGGAAACTATAAAGAGGGGTCTTCTTTTAAAGGAGAAGACGGTCCCTGCTCCCGATGAGGATACGGTGACCATCGCGGTTGAGGCCTCCAGGAATGCTCTGAAGCGGGCAGGGATTGATCCAGGAGAGATAGGAGCTGTTTATGTTGGCTCAGAGTCCCATCCCTATGCGGTGAAGCCCTCAGGCACAATCGTTGCCGAGGCCTTGGGGATAACTCCAGAGGTCCATATCGCCGATTACGAGTTCGCCTGCAAGGCAGGGACTGAGGCCATGTGGGTGGGATATAGCATAGTGAAGGCGGGGGAGGTCAAGTATGCCTTGTCAGTGGGTGCTGACACTTCTCAGGGGGCGCCAGGGGATGCGCTTGAATATTCGGCATCGGCTGGAGGATCTGCCTTCATCTTCGGGGGGGAGGGGGTAGTGGCTGAGGTGGTCGAAACTTACTCCTACACAACCGATACACCTGACTTCTGGAGAAGGGAGGGAGCGTTCTATCCCCGCCATGGGGGCAGGTTTACCGGTGAGCCTGCTTACTTTAAACATATCCTGGGTGCGGGTAGGGGGATCATGCAAAAGGCTGGCCTCAAGCCCGCCGATTTTGCCTACGCTGTTTTCCACATGCCCAATGGTAAGTTTCCGTTAACTGTGGGCAAGAGGCTTGGTTTTCTTAGGGAACAGCTTGATCCTGGGTGGATAGTTCCCTTGATGGGAAATACATACTCTGGCTCATCGCCCACTGGTCTCTCTGCTACCTTTGATGTGTCCAAGCCTGGTGAGCTTATCTTGCTCGTCTCCTTTGGGTCGGGGGCGGGGAGTGACGCATTCGTATTCAGGATGACGGAGAGGATCAATGAGGTGAGGGAAAAGGCAGTGAAGGTTAAGGAACTTCTGGAGTATAGCCCGATATACTTGAATTATGGCCTTTATGCCAAATTCAGAGGGAAGATAATAATGAATAGTTAATCCTTGGAGAATGGGAGGGGAAAATGAGAGATGTAGCCATTATCGGGTGCGGGATGACTAAGTTTGGTGAGCTATGGGACAAATCGATTCGGGATATCTTTGTGGAGGCTTCCCTCAAGGCTATAGCCGACGCGGGAGTTGATCATATCGATTCAATGTGGGTGGGCAATATGACCGCTGGCCTCTTTGTGGGCCAGGAGCATATAGGGGCATTGATGGCTGACTATTTAGGGGTGGCCCCTATTCCCACGGTGAGGGTGGAGTCTGCCTGCGCCTCTGGGGGTATGGCCTTGCGGGCGGGATTTATCGAGGTTGCCTCCGGGATGAGCGATATAGTCCTTGTTGGCGGTGTGGAGAAGATGTGGGACGGTGCAGACGTGACCTACGCCCTCTCAACGGCCAGTGATCAGGAGTATGAGGTCTATCATGGAGTAACCTTTCCTGGGCTGTATGCAATGATTGCCCGCGCCCATATGCATCGATACGGCACAACAAGGGAACAGCTTGCTCAGGTAGCCGTGAAGAATCATAAGAATGGGGCCCTAAACCCTAATGCCCAATTTCAAAGGGAGATTAAGGTTGAGGCTGTGTTAAACTCCACTATGGTGGCCGACCCCCTGACCCTGTTGGACTGTTCGCCGGTGACCGACGGGGCCGCCGCGGCGATACTTTGCCCCCTTGCTGCGGCGAAGAGGTATGCTGACGTACCGGTAAGAATACTTGCCTCAGCAGCGGCTACCGACTCGTTGGCCCTGCATCAGAGGGGGGATATAACCTCTTTGAGGGCAGTTAAGGTTTCGGCAGAGAATGCATTTAAACAGGCAAACTTGGGGCCTGAGAGGATTGATCTGGCCGAGGTTCATGATTGCTTCACCATCGCGGAAATATGTGTGATTGAGGAATTAGGCTTCGTAGAAAAGGGGAAGGGTGGGGAATTTACCGAGAAGGGTTACACAGCCCTCGATGGGAAGATCCCCATCAACCCCTCTGGTGGCTTAAAAGCCAAAGGCCATCCAGTGGGCGCCACCGGGGTGGCCCAGGTGGTGGAGGTAGTGGAACAGCTCCGCGGCCAGGCTGGGAAGCGTCAAGTAAAGGGTGCCAAGGTTGGTCTCACCCAAAATATGGGTGGTTCAGGTGCATCATCGGTGGTGCATATACTTGGAGTCGTTTGAGTCTACTCAGTCGTTGAGTCCATTATGTTATTGGAACGATTTCGTTTAACCCATTTGACCCAAAGGACTCAATCAACTCAATAAACCAAGGATCAGGAGGTAATTATGCCGGTGCCAAGGTATAAAAGGGAGATACCCCAAAGATATAGGCTCGAGGCCTCGAAATGTAAATCCTGTGGTAAGGTCCTTTTCCCTCCCCGGCTTGTCTGTCCGAAATGTGGATCGAGAGAGTTTGAGGGGGTGCGCCTCAGCGACGGGGGTAAGATAGTTACCTTCACCGTAATTAGGGTTGCTCCAGAGCAATTCGCTGACCAGACCCCCTATGTTGTGGCTGTGGTGGAGTTGGGGGATGGGGTGCGAATAACCGCCCAAGTGGTGGATTGCCGGCCAGAGGAGGTTGAAATTGGGAAGCCGGTGAGGCTTGTCTTTCGTAAGATTCAAGAGGAAGGCAAAACAGGTATCCTCTGCTATGGATATAAGTGTGTGTTGAGTTCATTGGGTTAGTAGAGTTCCTTGAATCCAAATATTGGTTTAAATCAAGGGTATATTACGCAGGAGGCCTTTAGTATGCTTTATGAGAAGGCGGAGGAAGTGACAAGTTGCTCTCTGGATTTATTACCTACTCGCTCAAATCAAGCACTTCAACTCAATAAACTCAAGGAACCCAGATGTATCGCATAGAGTCGAAGATAAAGCCAAATAGCCCAGAATTTAAGACGAACAAGGAACACCTGAAATCGTTGGTAAAGGAGCTTAAGGAGAGGTTGGGAGAAGTGAAAAGAGGTGGTCCTCCCAGGATGCATGAAAAGCACCGAGCGCGGGGCAAGCTCTTTGTCCGGGATAGGTTGAAGCTACTTTTTGATCAAAATACGCCTTTCCTTGAGCTTTCCCCCTTAGCCAGTTGGGGGATGTATAACAACGAGCATCCTGGTGCAGGAATAGTCACCGGTATAGGGGTTGTTCATGGGAGAGAAGTGATGGTTGTAGCCAATGATGCTACAGTTAAGGGGGGAACCTATATTCCGGAGACCATAAAAAAGCATGTGCGGGCTCAGGAGATAGCAATGGAGAACAGGTTGCCCTGTATATACCTTGTGGATTCTGGTGGGATCTTCCTTCCCTATCAGGCAGGAACCTTTCCCGACAAATATCACTTCGGGCGCATCTTCTACAACCAAGCACGGATGTCGGCAATGAATATCCCCCAGATCTCTGCAGTGATGGGGTTTTGCACGGCTGGAGGTGCATATCAGCCAGCGATGAGCGATGAGGTAGTTATCGTCAAGGGAGAAGGGACAATCTACATTGGTGGTCCACCACTTGTCAAAGCGGCAACTGGTGAAGTGGTTACTGCTGAGGAGCTCGGGGGGGCAGATGTGCATTGCCGGATATCAGGGGTTGCCGACCATTATGCAGTGGATGATGAACATGCCTTAGAGATAACAAGGAACATCGTGCAGAACCTTTCTCCTGCTAATAGGTTTGAACTTGGGCGTTCGGAGCCAGAGGATCCTGCCTATGATCCGGAGGAGCTATACGGGATAATACCAAAGGGGCTGAAAAAGCCGTTTGATATGCGCGAAGTAATAGCGAGGATCGTCGATAGAAGCGAATTTCACGAATTCAAAGAGCTATATGGGACCACCCTAGTCTGTGGATTTGCCCGAATTATGGGTTATCCTGTTGGTATTCTTGCCAATAACGGTGTCCTCTTTTCTGAGTCTTCAGTTAAGGGGGCTCATTTCATAGAGATGTGCGCGGTGAGGAAGATTCCTCTTATCTTCTTTCAGAATATAACTGGCTTTATTGTGGGCAAAAAGTATGAACATCAAGGGATAGCCAAAGATGGTGCCAAGATGGTGCATGCAGTAGCAAATGCAGACGTGCCTAAATTCACAGTGATCATTGGTGGTTCCTATGGTGCAGGCAATTATGGGATGTGCGGAAGGGCGTATGAGCCAAGACTTCTCTGGATGTGGCCCAATGCTAAGATATGTGTGATGGGAGGAGAGCAAGCAGCCAATGTCCTCACTGATGTCAAAGTGAGGGCTCTGGAAAAAGAAGGTAAGAGATTAACGGATGAAGAAAAAGATGAGCTGAGAAGACCTATTCTCAAGGAGTATGAGGAACAGTCAAGCGCCTACTATTCAACGGCCAGGCTTTGGGATGATGGAATAATCGATCCAGTAGA
Source organism: bacterium (assembly GCA_029932675.1). GTDB lineage: Bacteria > SM23-81 > DAOVCL01 > DAOVCL01 > DAOVCL01 > DAOVCL01. The sequence continues at coordinate 8,436 of JAOZPP010000055.1, read as the reverse complement.
TACCCGGAATGTTCTGGCCTTGGGGATATCAATGTCCCTAAATGCTCCTATACCAGACCATAAGTTTGGGGTCTTCAGGATGTGAGGGTTTTGGAGGTGAGAGAGGTGTTTGGATCGTTAAGCCAGAGATTGTGAAAAGGATTAGGAGGTTTGTAGAGTTGGTTGAGGGGCAAAATATAAAAGTTGCTAAGGCGGTCTTATACGGCTCACAAGTCAGTGTGAAAACTTATGAATACAGCGATGTCGCCATTGTTTCCGCTGAGGAAGATACTTGGGTTCCTCTGATTTACGAAATTAGGACAAAGGGGATAGAGGTATATCCTGAAGTTTGGCGGCAGAATGGGCTCTGTTTATGAGGAGGTGAAAGGAAGTTATGGATGATCGGATTATTATAGATCCTGATATACAGCACGGTAAACCTGTTATTAAGAGGACAAGGGTCCCCGTGACCCGGATTATCGGAGGGCTTGCGGGTGGGATGACAAGGGAAGAGATCATCCGGGAATACGAGGTGAGTGAGGAGGATATTCGAGCTGCTCTGATCTATGCGGGTGAACTCATCGAGGAGGAGGAGGAGTTTCATCCCCTTCCGAAATAGGGTGAAATTATGCAATTTCTAATTGATGAGGACTTGCCGCACTCAACAGGTGATTTTGATTTTTCAGATGTCCGAAACTATCCACCTGCCCAATACGCAGGACTTATCGTTCTGGGCGTTCCAAGGGATGCAACAGCTCTTTTTATCCTCAAGTTGCTGGAAGGTTTTCTGAAACAAGACAAATTGGTTTCAGAATTGCGGGGGGAAATTAGCAATTATTGAACCTGGGCGTATTAGAATTCGAAAGAGTTGATCGAAAACTGTTTGGAGGAGAATAAGGACGATGGAGACCATAATTTACACAGTTGATAAACTCGTTGCCCGGATTAGCTTTAATAGACCTGAGGTGCATAATGCCTTTAACGACCAGATGATCGATGAGTTAACCGCTGTCTTTTCCGAGATCAAAGGGCGGGCGGATGTTCGTGTTGTTGTTTTGACCGGGGCAGGTAAGTCCTTCTCTGCGGGGGCAGATATAAATTGGATGCGCAAAGTGAAGGATTATTCATTTGAAGAGAACTTCAAAAATTCCCTAAAGCTTGCCGACTTATTTTATCTCATCTACTCCTTGCCCAAGCCAACAATTGCCAGGGTCAACGGGGCGGCCATTGGGGGAGGAACCGGGCTCGTTGCCGTCTGTGACCTGGCTGTTGCCTCATCGACGGCAAAGTTTAGCTTCAGTGAGGTGAAACTGGGCCTTGTTCCTGCTTGCATATCTCCCTATGTGATAAGGAAGTGTGGTGAGGGAAGGGCCAGGGAGTTCTTCCTCACTGGGGAGAGGCTATCGGCGGATAAGGCCCTGTCCGCCGGATTGGTTAACCGGGTTGTGGCACCAGAGGAGCTTGATGGGGTGGTTGATGATTTGATCGGCCAACTCCTCTCCAGCGGACCCCAGGCGATGGGTGTATGCAAGGAACTGTTGGAGAGTGTCCCCAACCAGAGCTTTGAGGAAGCAAAGGAGTATACGGCTCGGGTCCTTGCCGGACTAAGGGGCTCTGAGGAGGGGCAAGAGGGGACTAAGGCATTTTTAGAGAAAAGAAGGCCAAAGTGGAGCCAATAGAGGATCATTGATCTATATCCAGAATTTGGTGCGAAAAGCCGAGGGGGGATGATAAAGAAAGTACTTGTCGCAAATAGAGGTGAGATTGCCATAAGGGTGATGCGGGCCTGCCAGGAACTGGGTATAAAAACGGTGGCCATCTATTCTGATGCTGATCGCGAAGCTTTGCATTTGCGAATCGCTGATGAGTCCATCCCCATTGGTGCTCCTCCAGCGAGTGAGAGCTACCTAAATATAGACCGGATTGTGAGAACAGCAAAGAGGGTAGGTGCGGATGCCATCCATCCGGGCTATGGGTTTCTGGCCGAAAACCCTGATTTTGCCCAGAGGTGTGAGGAGGAAGGTATTATATTTGTGGGGCCAACCTCGGCTACCCTCAGATTGGTGGGTGATAAGGTAGCTGCCCGGGGGACGATGCAGAAGGCTGGTATACCTATAATCCCTGGTATGACATTTGTTGGTAAAGGGATTGAGGATTTCCGAAAAGCGACATCCAGCTTGGGGTATCCGGTCTTGGTGAAGGCTTCCCTTGGTGGTGGGGGCAAAGGGATGCGCATTGTGAGAAACGAAAGGGATCTAAAGAATGCCATAGCTGCCGGGAGACGCGAGGCCAAGTCCGCATTTGGCGATGAATCCGTATATCTGGAGAGATACATTGAGGAGCCGCACCATATAGAGTTCCAGGTCTTAGCGGACAAATTCGGCAATGTAATTCACCTATTTGAACGGGAGTGTTCAATTCAGCGGAGGTATCAGAAGATAGTCGAGGAGACCCCATCGCCCACCCTGAGCGGTGAACTCCGCACCAGGATGGGTGAGGTTGCCAAAAAAGCCATAAAGGCTGCCGGATATACGAATGCGGGAACGGTTGAATTTCTGCTTGACAGGGATAAGGGGTTTTTCTTCCTTGAGGTAAACGCCAGGGTTCAAGTTGAGCATCCCATAACTGAACTCACCACAGGTGTAGACCTGGTAAAACAGCAACTCTTAATTGCTGCGGGGGAGAAATTGGCCCTTAGACAAGAAGATATTTCTCAACGGGGACATGCCATAGAGGCGCGAATTTATGCCGAAGACCCCACCCAAGACTTTCTGCCCTCACCGGGCAAGATCCTTTACCTGCAAGAACCACAGGGTCCTGGGTTAAGGATAGATTCTGGCATTTACCCTGGCTGTGAAGTAACGCCTTACTATGATCCGATACTTTCAAAAATTATTGCTTGGGGGGAAACCAGGGAGTTTGCCCGCAGAAGGCTAATCCAGGGATTGAAGAACTATGCGATTCTGGGGATATCCACAACCGTGGGATTTCTCATCGATCTCTTAGAGCACCCCCAATTTGTAGAAGGCCAGACCTATACCAATTTTATTAGCAAAAATATGGGAGGGTGGAGGCCAAAGGGGAACGCACTTGATCAGGCACTTATGGTCGCAGCTATACTTTCATCAGAAGCTCCCACAAAACCTGAGATCGTAGCTGCACAAGCTACTTCCCCCTGGCAGGAACTTGGCGAATGGGAGATATGTGGCAGTGGAGTATAGGTTCGTTTGTTCAGGCAAGACATATCGGGTAAACATCGTAGCGGACAAGGAAGAATCTTGGCAGGTAGCTATTGGGGATGGAAAGCCCCTAAGGGTTGAGTTAATCACTTCCTCTTCAGGTTGCTACTCCTTCCTTATGGATGGTGAGCCAATAACTGCCTATGCAGTTGAAGGCGGTGGGAAGGTGTACATCTTTGTAGCCGGTCAATCCTTTGCTTTTGAGCTGGAGAAGGGTAGGGCAAGGGGGACTTCGGGTAGGGAAGTGGCGAGAGGAAGTGGGAACCTTGTTGCTTCCCCTATGCCTGGCTCCTTAGTAAAACTGCTTGTCTCCCGTGGCGATGAGGTGGAAGAAGGACAAACCCTGGCCATCGTTGAGGCGATGAAGATGGAGAATGAATTGAGGTCGCCAATTAAAGGTGTAGTGAGGCGGGTAAATTTTGCGGAGGGCAACCAAGTGGATGCTCTCCAGCCCATTATAGAGCTTGAAGCCTTGTAAGAGGGGAAGAGTTGCACTTCGTATCGTTAATTGCCTCTGAACGGAAGAGAGGCAATTCGGACTGTTTAGGGGAGGTGGCCCTTAAGGAGGCTTTAAGATGGGGTGCAGATTCCGGCGAACTCTTATACCTGAAAGACTTTAAGATTCAGCAGTGTCAAGGATGTATGAATTGCCTCTTTAAGGGTGTGGAGTGCAAACTTGGGGATGACCTATATGAGCTTCTGTCGCGGCTAATGGCCGCTGATGCCCTGCTTTTAGTCGCCCCTACCTATGTGCTCTCCATCCCTGGATCATTGAAACTTCTCTTGGATCGGTATCTCGTCATCTACGAGCAGTTTAAAAACCGCTGGGGGCGTCCGGCAATTAGTGTGGGAATAGCCGCACTCCCCGATTGGTTCCAGTTCCAGGTCCCTCTGATGAACCTGTTCTTATTGGCAATGGGCTTCAGGGTGGTTAACACTCACATAGCTTATGGGGCTGGGCAGGGAGAGGTCCTCCTTGGTGAGACCTTTTCCCAGGTGTTGACCTCTGTGCGGGAGGTTTGTCAAGATCGAAACCAGGTGCCTCACAGATTTGAATCCCAGGTCTCCTCCCATTGCCCCATCGACTTCTCTACCCTCTTTGAGCGAATTGAAGGCAGCCACTACAGGTGCCCGGTCTGTCTCACTCCCTGTGAGGAGCGATCCGATGGTTTCTATTTTAAGGAAGAAGACTTGAACAACCATCGCTGGACGCCGCCTAAACTCAAGGACCACTTCGATAACTGGATCCTAAAGACGGGGCCGAGGTTTAGGGAAAGGGTGAGGGAAATATTTAAGAAAAAGAAGGAGTTGGGATTGGTTCACCGCTAAGAAAGGGGGAAATAGATGGAGTATGAAAACCTGATCGTGGAAATCGAGAAGGGGATTGCTGTAGTGAAGATAAATCGCCCGCCGGTGAATGCAGTGAATGCCGATCTGGCTCTCGAGTTAGAGCGAGCAATGCATAATCTAAATGATGATGCTGCGGTGAGGGTGATCATCATTACCGGTGAGGGCAAAGCGTTTGTTGCCGGTGCCGATATTGCGGCTATGTCCAAGTTCAACTCACTCCAGGCGCGGGAGTTTGGGAAGTTAGGGTGCAGGGTACTCTCCTATATTGAGAATATGGAAAAACCGGTGATTGCCGCGGTTAATGGCTATGCATTGGGAGGCGGGTGTGAAATCGCCATGGCCTGTGACCTAAGGATAGCCTCAACGAAGGCGGTATTCGGCCAACCAGAACTTAAACTTGGGCTCATCCCTGGATGGGCAGGCACCCAGAGGATGTCGCGGATTTTGGGAATTGGAAAGGCGAAGGAGTTAATATTCACGGGTGATTCGATTGATGCCCAGGAGGCATTGAGGATTGGGCTGGTGAATAGGGTTGTTTCGCCAGAGGAGCTAATGGAGGAGACCAAAAAGCTTGCCCAAAAGATGTTGCAGATGGGTCCCACCGCTCTTCGGCTGGCCAAGACGGTTATCAATAGGGGGCTTGACTCCAACTTCACCACCGCATCATCCTATGAATCGGAAGCCTTTGGGGTCTGTTTCTCTACACCAGAGGCAAAGGAAGGAATGGAGGCATTTCTGGAGAAGCGTAAACCAGAATGGAGTTCATAGAGTTTATTGAGTCGATTGAGTTTTAGGAGGTGGACTTAAAGGGAGGTAAATATGAACCTTGATGAAAGGTTGGAAAATGTCTCTGTAATCGGCGCTGCTGGTAAGATGGGCAGCGGGATTGCTGTTCTCCTTGCCCAGGAGCTAGCCAAGCTGAAGGCCCACAATCAGGGCAAGATCTATAAGCTTAACCTAATAGATGTTAACGATGCAGCCCTTGATGGGCTACGGAGGTTCATTAAGGCTCAGGTGACGAAGGTCGCCGAGAAATCCATTGTGGCCTTGAGGTCTATTTATGCCGACAGGGATGATCTTGTTGAGAACTGGGAGATGATAGAGGCGTTTGTTGACGATGCCTTTTCGGTAATCAGGTTTGGCTCTGATCTGAAGATGGCCGCCGATTCCCTATTGATCTTCGAGGCGATAGTGGAGGATGAGGCCATCAAGATCCGAGTGCTTAAGGAACTCAATGAACTTTGTGGGGAAGAGACGCTCTTCCTCACCAATACCTCCTCCATACCCATAGGATTCCTCGATGAACAGGCTGGACTTTCCGGGAGGATAATCGGGTATCACTTCTACAATCCTCCAGTTGTACAGAGGTTGGTGGAGGTGATCACCGCCCAATCTACCCAGCAGGAACTTCGGGGGATTGGTGCTGAACTCGGTAAGAGGCTCCGCAAGAAGCTTGTGCCGGCAAATGACATCTCCGGATTTATTGGAAATGGACACTTCATGCGGGACGGCCTTTATGCCATCGGTGAGGCAGAGAGGTTGAAGGATAAGTACTCCTTACCCGGGGCTATTTATATTATGAACCGCATCTCCCAGGATTACCTCATCCGTCCGATGGGGATCTTTCAACTCATCGACTATGTAGGAATAGATGTCTTTCAGTGTATTTTGCAGGTTATGAGAAAACACCTTGGGGATTCTACCCTCCAGAGCGATCTCATCGATCGAATGGCTGAGAGAGGTATCTTGGGGGGGCAAAGGGTGGATGGTTCACAGAAGGACGGTTTCCTGAAGTATGAGCGAAACAGGCCGGTAGGGGTGTATGATCTGGAGAAGGGCGAATACCAGCCCATTGAAGGGAAGTGGAAGGAGGACCTGGATGCGGCAATTGGGCCTCTCCCTGCCGGATTCAGCCCTTGGAGAAACCTTCTCAGGGAGCCCAAGAAGGAAGAGAAGCTTTCGGCCTATTTCCAAAACCTCCAAGGGGCCAAAACCTTTGGTGCCGAACTGGCCCGCGCCTATCTTGCGCGCACCAAGGAGATAGCGAAGAAGCTTGTCCAAGATGGGGTGGCTAACTCAGAGGAAGATGTAAATTCAGTGCTTACCAATGGGTTCTATTGGCTTTACGGACCGATCAATGATTATATCTGAGAGGAGGAAAGATGAAAAAATTGAGGAAAAAGGTTTATGTGACAGCAGGCTATAACACGATCTCCCTCGGTTCAGGAAGGAAGGAATTCCGTCCCAAGGAGCCAAGGCCGGGGATTGAACATTATATCAAAGAGGCCGGTGAGGGGGCTATAGCACAAATCAACAACCCAGATAATATTGACGAAGGGGTAGTAACGAATTTTATGATGGCCAGATATAACCGCCAGGGGAATCGGCCTGGTTTCTTCCCTATGATCCATCCCGCTCTGCGATACAAGCCGGCTACAGGAGTGGAAGGGGCCTGTGGCTCAGGCGGGCTTGGGCTTGTTGTCGCCTGCAAGACGATATTAGCTGATCTTGCTGATGCCGTATTGGTAATAGGGATTGAAGTTCAGAATACCGTAAAGGCAGTGTATGGCGCGGATTATCTGGCCGGAGCGGGTTGGTATGCCGGAGAGAGGAAGCAGGGCCATGCCCATTTCTTCCCGGCCCAGTTTTCCGACCGTGCCGGGGCCTGCTTTGAGAAGTTTGGCAAGGAGAAGGTGCGCGAAGGGATGGCCCATTGGTATGTTCAGGCGATTGAAAACGCGCGGAGAAACCCCAAGGCCCAGGAGTATCATAATTCAACTGAGGATCTCTATACCCTGGCAATGACTCCCCCTAACCCAAAGGTTTTCTGCGAGCACATTAATGTCTTTGACTGTTCAAAGGTTTCCGATGCTGGATCCGCCCTTATCTTTGCCAGTGAGGAGGGGCTGAAGAAATTGGGCGTCTCTAAGGAAGATGCTGCTGAGGTGGTAAGCTGGGGTCAATGTGAGGATGATATTACCAAACCGCCCCCTGATCTCACTAAATTAACCACCACGGAGAAGGCGGTAAAACTTGCATATGAAAGGGCAGGGATATCCATTCGGGATATTGGAGTGCTTGAAGTCCACGATTGCTTTACCATTAGTGGTTTGTTGGCAATGGAAGCTGTCGGTGCTGTTGGATATGGCGAGGGAGCAGACTTTGTGAAGGAGGGAAGAACCCGCCCAGATGGTGATATTCCTACTAATACAACTGGTGGACTCATCGGCTATGGGCACCCTGTAGGCGCCTCGGGGGTGAGGCAGGCAGTGGATATCCTCCATCAATTGACCGGAAAAGCCGGAGATTGTCAGGTGGAGATAAACCCTGATCGTCCGTATGGTATGCTGATCTCGATGGGAGGAAGCGACAAGACGGTAGTAGCAATGACATTTAGGAAAACTGAATAAAGTGAGAACTTCGGGGTCAGGTCTTGCTTTTTGCCCCCTTGAGGCTTATTTCATAACCTGATAATGAATTGGCATAATTTCTTGAGTGGGGTGGACATTTATATCTGTTCGTTCCCTTTGACCAGAGGGTGATAAAGGGAGGAAAGACTGCAAAAAGCAAGATCTGACCCTATGATTTTTGTGACTTTTTTATAATGGTTTTAAAACGCAGACATAGAAAAAGAGAGCTGTTTCTCCTTGAGGTGAGGCGAGTAATAAAGTGGAAGCTTAAAGGATACCTTCAGCTTTGCCAGTCTTTTGCTAATATTGTGGCTGCAGGAGCAATGGTAGTTATTGTAATATTGACCTACCAATCGGTTAACATGACGAAGGAGATATTCAAGGCCCAATTTCGGCCTATAGTCTTTATTGTCCCCTTCGGGGAATGGGAGAAAAACCCTCGCCTTTAGGCGAAGACT
>JAOZPP010000099.1 GCA_029932675.1 bacterium | reverse complement strand
TCAAAGAACACATCCAAGGCCAATTTTGCCCCTTTGACTGTCAAACTTGGGCTTTAAGATATTGTTGTAGTCCTCACCGCTTATTGGGCACTCAAACAAATCAACAACTTGCCTAATTCTATCTAATTTTAACTCTTTCTTCATTCTTTTAAGTAGTGGAGTACCGTAAGTTTTATATCTGCTTCCCCGCGATGTGTAGGTATAGGGACCAGTTCTTAGCCCTTGATATTCATGGTAAAAATACTTATGATGGGTCTCTTGGACCACAAATCCCTTAGCAGGAAGGTTAGACTCTATTGTCTTCCTTTCAACCTGCATCCTATTCCTCAATAAGTAAGTTCTCGTAAAGTGCTTTTAACCTTAAAGCTTCACCAGTAAGTTTACTCCTGTCAATTTTTCTGTAATACTCAAAAAAATGTGTAATATGGAGACATAGATCTTGGAGGGCGCTTTCCGGGGTGTCCCCAGTACCGCAAACGGCGAGGTTTTCATTCTCAGCGAAAAATAAATCCTCATCACGGTAAATTCTCACTCCTATGGGTTTAGGAGTATAAAACTTTTTGGTTTCTACATTGATTCTCCAGATGGGACTTGGCTGATACTTCTTAATGTGGCTGAGAATCCGTTGCGGATCAATAGCAGAGGCTGTCTCCACCTCTTTAACTTTGGAATCTATATAGTTTTTAGGCACATATGCCATTCGTTCCTTTATATCGTCATAAATGCTATCAACTAATGAAGGACTCATTATATCACCTCCCCGCGCATTACCTTCTTGTAACAGTCGGCTATTAGCTCCTCGAATAAATATTTCGTATGTTGGTGGCTTTCATCAAGGTATTTGTCTACTGAACCAAAGGTTAAATTTTCTTCTTTAGCATAATCGAAATCTAAAATGATAACTTCCTGGGTCTTATCCGGTGAAATTGCTGGTTCAATGCGTGTTGTTATACTGCCACCTTCAGTCTGGGATACAAATATTATGTTTAGATTTTTGAAATTAGTTGGTATAGATTGCGGCAACCCTATTTTAATATTCAAATAATTTTCTATAGGGATAACATCCTTTTCCCTTGTGAAGGGTATGATATTTATATAGCGTAATCCGGTTCTGTTAAGTTTTTGCACTTTAAACAACTCCCCAAAGATGGAGAGTATCCTTATCGTTTCTTCTTTAAATGGTTTAAAACCCATATATTTTCTGCAATATATTGCAATCTTATTGATAGCCAACATAATTCCTATGGTACCATCCTCTCGTTCGAATCTATATGGCTCTAAAGCTTGCACTTTACTCTCGAATGATTTGGGGACTAAAACTTTTGAATAGACCTTCCTGACCCTATCATAGAACTTGTCCCTATTACATTCGATTGCTGGCTCCCCTGGGAATCTTATCTCAAAAACCGTCTCGACAAGAGGAGCGTTCTTATAGATTTTACCCTTGTTGCTCATTTTAACTGATAGAGTTTTAACTTTTCCTGAAGATCTGGCGGAGAGGGTGGGATTCGAACCCACGGTGAACTAAACGTCCACAACACCTTAGCAGGGTGCCGCCTTCAGCCAACTCGGCCACCTCTCCGAATCGCCCATAGCGGAGGGTGAGGGACTCGAACCCCCAAGTCCGTTAAGGGACGGCGGATTTCAAGTCCGCTGCCTTACCAGTTAGGCTAACCCTCCAGCCAGGGCAAATATAAGGTTTTTGACTTACTATGTCAACAAAAAGTTTGAATTGAATAACACTTCTACCTTTACCTCAATGGCTGACCTTTTACAATTTGGAAAAGCCTTTTAGGTCGCCTGGCAAAGAAGGTCTTTATCCCACCTACAGCGACATAATTTCTTAGTTTGAAAAAAGTTATGCCAATTCGTCGTCAGTTTATGAGTAATCCAGGTGTTTGATAATAGTTTTTGGTGTGGTTCTTCGCTGAGGTTGTCGCTTTGCAGTGTTGCCTTATTCCGTGGAGTTTTTTAGGGGAGGGGATAAATAGAATTTCCCTTGACATTTGGAGGGTTCTGGGATAGTTTTAGAGGAGATGAATAAGGCACTGCTTATCATCGATATGCTTAAGGACTTCCTCCATCCTACAGGAAAGCTCTTTTGCGGGGATGAGGCCAGGGGCATCATACCTTTCATCCAAGGGAAGATAGAGGAGTTTCGCAAAGGGGGGGAGTTGGTTATCTTTCTTTGTGACTCCCATCCCCGGGATGATGAGGAGTTTGAGCTCTTTCCCCCTCACTGTGTAGAGGGGACAGAGGGAGCGGAGATCATAGATGAGCTTCCGGTAGTTGAAGGGGACCTCGTGGTCAGGAAGCAGAGATATAATGGGTTTTATGAGACTGATCTCGACGGTATCCTGAGGAGGAATCGAATCGATGAGGTGGAGGTAGTGGGGATCTGCACCTCCATCTGTGTGATGGATACCGTAGGAGGGTTGAGGAGTAGGGGATATAGGGTGAGGGTATATCGGGATGGGGTGGCAGATTTCGACCCCCAAGCCCATAGCTTCGCTCTGAAGAGGATGGAGAAGATCTATGGGGCCGAAATTGGCTAAGGGAGGGACAAAGTGGAAAAGGGGCCAAAGGCTCCCCCCTCATATTTTTAACCTTCCTGTAGAGAAAATAAAGAGCGGTTGGTATAGCGACAAGTACTTCCTCCGCACAAAGGAGGTTCTGATTAAAGATAACCATCATCCTCGAGTCCTTATGCAGGTCTTCCCTCGCCGAGATGGTGTGCTCTGTGGGATAGATGAAGCAATTGCCATCCTCACCCTTTGTGCAGAGAGGTCGGAGGAGTTGGTTATCAAAGCGTTGAGAGATGGGGATAGGATCAAGGCCTGGGAAACGGTTCTTACCATTGAAGGGGATTATAGCACATTTGCGCATTTAGAGACTGTCTACTTGGGGGTTATGGCCCGTGCTACCTCGGTAGCTACGGCTGTAAGCAAGGTCATTAAGGCCGCAAAAGGGAAGACTGTTCTCTTCTTTCCTGCCCGGTTTGACCATTATAGGGTACAGACAACTGATGGATATGCTGCTTTCGTCGCTGGGGCAACTGGAGTTTCCACCGATGCGCAAGGAGCTTGGTGGGGGGAAGAGGGCCTGGGCACCATTCCCCATGGCTTAATAGCCGCTTATCGAGGGGATACAGTAGCGGCGGCCTTAGCCTTCGATCGTCAGATGCCTGAGAAAATTAAACGGATAGTGTTGGTGGACTTTGAAAATGACTGTGTGAACACCGCCTTAGCCGTAGCCAGGGCAATGGGTAAGAGGCTCTGGGGGGTAAGGTTGGATACCGCTAAGGAGCTCCGAGATAAGTCTGTAACCGCGGAAGGAGAGGAGTCCCTTGGGGTCTGCCCTGAGCTTTGCTGGTTGGTGAGGAAGAGGCTTGATGCGGAAGGATTCTCCTGGGTGAAGATAGTAGTCTCCGGGGGATTTAATGCGCAGAGAGTAGAAGAGTTCATCAAAATAGGAGTGCCTTTTGATGCCGTAGGAGTAGGTTCGTCATTGTTCAAAGAGAAGATAGATTTTACTGCCGATATAGTCCAAGTAGAGGGCAAACCCTGTGCCAAAGTGGGGAGGAAGTTTAACCCCAATCCCAGATTGGAGTTGGTTAGATGTTAACCCTACCTTTTGGAATTATAAGAAATTCCGATTCTCTCTCAGACCCTGCCTGCACGTTCCAGGTGGGAGATATAAGTCGATGAGACTTTTGGCCGTAAGCCCTTTGTTTTGGTTGGTTCTATTAACGCCTGGTGGCTGAGTAGCGTTGGGTTTCGGGTAGGGATTGGGCTTCTTAGAATAGGGGTCTTTCCCCTTGGGATGAAAGAGTGATTTGAATTGAGGTGCTGTCCATAGCAGAAGGGAGACTGGTTAGATGACCACAAAGGATTCCATCCAACCCACAAACTTCATTGAAGATATCATTGAGGAGGATTTAAGAACAAACAGATATGGTGGGCGGGTTCACACCCGTTTCCCTCCAGAACCGAATGGTTACCTGCATATTGGCCATGCCAAATCCATCTGCCTAAACTTCGGTATTGCCGCTAAATACAAAGGTCTCTGCAACCTGAGGTTTGACGACACGAACCCAAGCAAGGAACAAGTCGAGTATGTGGAATCGATCAAAGAGGACATCCGCTGGCTGGGGTTCGATTGGGGCAACCGGCTTTTCTACGCATCGGACTACTTTGAGCAATTGTATGAGTACGCCGTGCAGTTGATCAAAAAGGGGAAAGCCTATGTCTGTGACTTAACTGCTGATGAGATCCGGGAGACTAGAGGGACGTTAACTGAGCCGGGAAGGAACAGCCCCTATCGTGATCGATCGGTGGAGGAGAACCTGGATCTATTCCAACGAATGCGTGCTGGGGAGTTCCCCAATGGTTCCCGCGTTTTGCGGGCAAAAATTGACATGGCATCTGGGAATTTGAACCTTCGTGACCCAGTTATGTACAGAATACTCAAAGTTCCCCATCACCGAACTGGGGAGAAGTGGTGCATCTATCCGACCTATGATTTTGCTCACGGCCAATGTGATTCCATTGAAGGAATCACCCACTCCATCTGCACCCTTGAATTTGAAGACCATCGCCCATTATATGACTGGTATCTAAATGAGTTGGACATCCATCACCCCAGGCAGATCGAATTCGCTCGCCTTAATCTTAGTTATACTGTGTTGAGTAAGCGGAGGCTTTTAGAGTTGGTGGAAGGGGGATATGTGAGTGGATGGGATGATCCCCGTATGCCGACGATTTCTGGCTTACGGAGGCGGGGGTTTACGCCAGAATCAATTCGAAACTTCTGTGAAAGGATTGGGGTCGCTAAGGCAGACAGTATGGTGGATATCGCCTTGCTTGAGCATTGCCTGCGGGAGGATTTGAACCGACGGGCCCCCCGGGTAATGGCTGTGTTGCGTCCGCTCCGCCTGGTAATAGATAACTATCCGGAAGACCAGGTCGAGGAGTTAGAGGCGATAAATAACCCGGAGGACCCTGAGATGGGGACGCGGAAGGTTCCATTTTCCAAGGTGCTCTACATCGAACGGGATGACTTTCGGGAGGACCCGCCCCCAAAGTGGTTCAGGCTCGCCCCTGGGCGTGAGGTGCGACTTAGATATGCCTACTACATTACTTGTGTGGGGGTAGTTAAGGATAAAAGGACTGGCGAAGTTGTTGAGCTCCATTGCACCTATGACCCCCAATCCAAGGGTGGGTGGAGTCCTGATGGGCGTAAGGTTAGGGGAACTTTACATTGGGTCTCTGCCCCCCACTCGTTGGAGGTGGAGGTACGGCTGTATGATAGGCTTTTTGTAAAGGCGAACCCAGTAGGTGAGAAGGATGGCGCTGATTTTAAGACTTACTTGAATCCAAACTCATTGGAGGTCTTGACCTCCTGCCGGGTGGAACCAAGTCTGAGGGGAGCAGCGCCAGGAAACAGATACCAGTTTGAGAGGTTAGGTTATTTTTGTGTTGACTCGGTTGACTCGAGCGAGGAAAGGCTTGTCTTCAATCGAACCGTTCCCCTGCGTGACACCTGGGCCAAGATCGAGAGGGGCCAGAAAAATGTCTAAACGATGGGCCTTTTCGTCGCAGCGGAGCGAGTGGCGGAAACTTGTTCTCCTCGGAAGTTTAAGGTCCTTAGCCTAAGAAAGGAGGATTATGACATCCCATTCCCACGATAGGTTCCTCTGGGGCCTTATACTGGTTGTTCTCGGAGTCCTCTTCCTTTTGCGCAACTTTGGCTATCCCATTGGGGATGTATGGAAGTGGTGGCCAATCATCCTTGTTCTTGTTGGGATTAGGCTCATCTTTAGACCACCAAGGCCCAGAAGCAAGCCTCGTGAAACCGAGGAAGGAGAATCCTAATTCAAGGTTTCAGCGAACCCCTTTTTGGGCAGGATAAATAGGATCTTCCAATGAAACCCCGAAAGGGGTGTTTATCCTGTGGAAAGATCCGTCGCAAGTTTCAGTGAGTGAAAGTAAAGCCTATAGGTGTATATATGGCTTGGCTGTAGTGGGATCTCAAGGGGATAAAAATTTTGCTCTATGGCTAAATCCTCTTGACAGCCAGCCCGGGAGGCCTTATTTTGAAGCGATTTGAAACCTAAAGGAGGAGGTGAAAGTGAAGGTAAGTGTTGACGAAGAAGCCTGTATTGGCTGTGAACTGTGTGTCACTAATTGCCCCGAGGGATTCGAGATGGATGGGGAAGTAGCCAAACCGAAGGCAAATCCACTCCCTCCGGAGGCCGAAGAGTGTGCCAAACAGGCGGCTGAAGATTGCCCTACTGACGCTATAACGGTGGAATAAGAGGAGGCTTCTGGCTTTGGGAGTTAATGAGCACTATCTCCCTCTTTAGCTACACCTCTGCCGTTTCACCAATCGTTGTTGGCGGGGGGCGTGAGGCAACCTTGCACAGGGAATTACCTCATGTCCCCCTATTTCATCCCTCCAAATCCCTCGAATAGCACCCGTCCCTCCCTATTAGGTTCTTCACCGTTTATCCTCCCGGGACTAAAGGTTTGGGAGGGCCTCCCCAAATCAGCAACTTCCATAAATTCCCCTAA
>JAOZPP010000054.1 GCA_029932675.1 bacterium | reverse complement strand
CAAAGAACAAATGCTAAAACAAATCTCGGGAGGTAATTATCTCTGCCATATTTGAGAAAGGAAGGGATATGTAAAAGGATCTCCTTATGTTTCTGGGGAATCGCCAAGCACATTATTCCCTCCTCTTTGGCTAAATCTGTCTTCTATTACAGGAGAAGATACTAATTTCAACCAAAAAGTAAAGGGAATATCCCCCAAATAACTAAAAAGAAAAAGCTTATCTTAATATCGCAACGCTAAGGATTCTGATTTTCGCTCTCCTATGTTGTTGGCTGTGGTAATAAGGAGAGTCCTCCTAAAACCCGGATTATTCATAAACTGATGAGGAGTTTGTAATTCAGGGGTTTCCTTATCACCCGTAGGGACGAATATTTATGTCCATCCGCCTCTTTCGGACTCCATCAAGGCGGAGTTCCTCCAAGGAGGTAGCCACGGCGCTGAGAATGAATAGCAGCAATTTATGAATAATTCAGGACAAACTCACAAGTTAGTGGAAAGCATATGTGGATGATCCTTCGACCTGACTACAGGATAGGAGGGAAGGGATATGACACATGGACAGTGGAGACGATTGTAGAATTTGTGACTTTAGATTTCAAGAACCCAAGTGGCTCCTTGAATAGCAGACATTTTTTTCTACGGCAAGAAGGGGGATAATGGAGATACACTGTGGGTTACCCAACTTTATCCTGATGCAAAAACAAGCTTTTGGAAATTTTCTTAAGGGGTTCAGTAGCGGGGTGCGCCGGAAGGACTTTATGGTGTTTTTCCCATGCCAGATATGGAGAGTTTTGGGACTCTGTAGAGGGAAAATGCAGCTTTGCCATCATAGTGTCCTTTATATTTTGCTCCTTTGGCTCTTAACTAACGATGAGCACACTACTTGCGCCAATTGAAATAGTGAAGTTCTTGCTGCTTGTGGTTCTAGGGGTTGCAATCTTCGAACTGATAGGGAGAGAGCATCGTTTTTTTCGTTGGTTTTTAGGATGGTTTGTTTGGTGCTGGCTATTTAGGCTAATTTTTAGTGGGGATATCTTTAGTCCTTTTTCCACTGTAATGGACTATGTAAAAGGGCTTTTTGCTGCTTTGGTAGCTGCTGGTGGAGCAGGGGCTGCTGCTGTTCTCATGTCAAGGATATTCAAACGGTAATAGGTTCTTCTTGCTCAGTAATAGGGACGGAAAGGGGGGGCTACCTAAGTTTCCTTGGGTTAGGTGTCCATTTTCAGCTATTGCTATTGATGTAAAGCGGCCCTTATAGAAAGCTTTATGAGGAACAGTATGCTAAAAAGAGCCCACAGGATCTGGGTTAATCTACTGGGTCAAGCCATATTTGTTCCCTTGCTGATTTGCCTCATTACTTATTCGTTCGCAAGTCCTCATCCTGGCATAACCCGAGAGGCCACTATCCCCAGGTTCACAATTTCACCCACAATTGATGGATTTTTAAATGACGAATGCTGGAAGGAAGCTGTGAAGTTAGGTGATTTTACTGAAGCAGAACCCCGGGAGGGAGCAAAACCTGAGGTGAAGACGAATGTGCTCCTGGGGTATGATGCGAAAAACCTCTATATCGGCTTTGTATGCTATGAGAAGGACATCTCCCAAATTCGCACCAGAGAAGGGAAGAGGGATTCTTATAGCGGAGGGGACTATGTGCAAATTACCTTAGATACCTACAATGCCCTTACCAGTGCCTACACCTTTATCGTTAATCCCTCAGGGGTTCAGATAGATGCGTTAGAAAACGTTAGTGTTCCGGATGTCTCCTTTGATATAGAATGGTATGCCTCCTCCAGAATCCTTGATGATAGGTGGACAGTGGAAATTGCCATCCCCTTTAAAAGCCTCCGTTTCCCCTCAAGAGATAGGCAACACTGGAGGGCTCATTTCTTTCGCTATCGGCCACGGGAGAGCATGGCAACTTATTCCTGGGTGCCCCTATCCAGGGATGAATCATCCCCTTTCGCCGAGATGGGACATCTTTACATAAACGATAGGCTCCTAACAAGTGAGAAGTTCTCTTTCCTCCCCTATTTGATTACCGCCCAAGGTGAGGGAGAAAACTTCACCTCCAGGTTGGGGCTCAGCGGCAAGTGCTGGCTCTCCTCCGACTTTATATGTGATTGGGCCCTTAGCCCTGACTATGCACAGATAGAATCGGATGAGCCTCAGATAGATGTGAATACTACCTTTGCCCTTTACTATCCAGAGAAGAGACCGTTCTTTTTGGAAAGGAAAGGGCTATTTGAGACCCCGATTCAGGCCATCTATACCAGGACAATCAATGATCCCTTGATTGCGCTAAAATTTACAGGAAAGTTGGGGAAGATGAACATTGGTTATATTACAGCCTTGGACAAACATACCCCTTGGGTTGTCCCCTTTACTGAACAGAGCATCTCTATAAAGAGCAACAAAAGATCTCTCTCCAACATCTTGAGGGTTAATTATGATCTCAGGGGGGAATCTCATCTGGGATTGTTAGCCACAAGTAGGGAGCTCAGAGGGAGTTATAATCGTGTCTTCGGCCTGGACGGAAGGTTAAAATGCTTGAGAAATTATTATCTTGGTTTCCAAGGGGTCCTCTCTGCAACTAAGGAACCAGATGACAGCACTCTTTTTGAGGGATATCCTTGGCTAAAATTCGGTAAATACACATCCGGATTTGATGGAGAAAACTTTACTGGGAAAGCATTTGCCCTCGAGCTCTCCCGAAAGGCAAGACATCTGGACTTCGACCTTTGGTATAAGGGTTATTCACCCGAATTCAGGGCTGAAAATGGCTTCATAAATCACAACGACTTGAAAACCAAGGGAATTGAGACAAAACTCAAATTTAGGCCGAATAGAAATATGATAGATGGATTAACCCTTGAGGTAGTTGCCGAGAGATCTCTGGGATACAAGGGAGGAGAAAGAGAAAGCTATGTGACCCCTTCCCTTTCCTTTTGGCTCAAGGGACAAACTTATCTCACTTTAAATTATACGCGGAGTGCCAAGAGCTTTCAGGATCAGCGCTTTGATAAGATATGGACCACTAAGGTTATTTTCAGTTCCAATTACAGCAAATTTTTCTCCCCGGGCATACACTACAAATACGGAAGAGAAATCAACTACTTTGCCTATCCCCCGGAGTTGGGCTATCTCTATTTTGGTGGCTTCTGGTTTGATTTTAAGCCTCTATCCCAATTGAGCCTGTATTTTAACTATGGAAAATATCTGCTCAAAGAAGAAAACAAAAAGGGGATCGCCTTTGATCAACGCACTTTTCAATATAAGTTGACTTATTCCCTTTCCCATCAGTTGACAACGAGACTCATCATCCAGGACTATTCAACTTCAAAGAAGATGGACTTATCCCCGCTTCTCTCCTTCCAAGTAAGCCCTTTTACTGCGCTATACATAGGTTCAAACCATACGGTGGAAAAACTTCCGGGCAGATTAAAGCAGACCGACTACCAAATCTTTTTGAAACTTCAGTATAGACTATGGATATAGAATTTTGGATGGCTTAGTCAAAATTGTTGCCAATCAAATCTCTAAAAGCCAGGATCTTTAGGTAAATCAAGACTTTTTGGGGTAGTACAAATAAGGCGTTATCACTTACCACAGGGAGCAGAATGAGTAACCCAAAAAGAGACGGTATGGTGTCTGAACTTCTATACTAAACGCTATGGTTTTCTCTCTGTAAATCAAGGAATATGAGCTGCAAGTACAATTGTCGTTGCGATTATGACGAAACTTTATTCCTTTCCCCCTTGATGGGGGAACTAAGGAGATGGTGAAGATTTGGCTTATGTGGGAAGTTGGGTGAAAGGTCGCTTCGTTGCCCCGAAAGCTTTCAAGGCTCCTTGCAATGATAGGATAAAGGGCAAACCATCGGATGAGGTGAGCTACCTGTATGAACGCCAATAGCTCTTTTCACCTGAATTCCTATGTGAGCTGAAGATTTTCGAGAGTACCCCCCTCCAGCCTCTCGATTAGTAAATCAAAGGCCAGTTTAGGCAGCTTCCAGACAAACACTACTTAGCCGTTTTAGATTTATGAGTGATTCGGGATAAAACCTGAGGCTATCGATCCAACAGTTTTTGCAGGGGATCGCCTATTGATTTAGATATCTTCGCCAATTGGGGTCCTTTTTCTCCCCCTTGGCAGTGGAATGGACTAAGGTATAATGGCCAACTCCCTCCAGATCAATAAATATGAAATAGAACCCTCCTTCTTTGACATAATAGGTCCACTTTTGCCAAGCCCTTTGGCCGCTCTCAAAAGGGTTTCTCTCAATCTGATCAGGGGGACCATAGAGGATATATATCCGCCCCATATCTGATTGCCACCCATCCTTCCGATCAAAGTTGCTGTAATGGTCGACCGCATATCTCCAGCGGCGATAATATTCGTTCTTAAACTCGTTTTGAGGTGTTGAGGGGTCCGGGTCCCTTGATCTCCAGAACTGCCTGAGGAACTCCCTCTTTCCCTGGAGGGAGAGCCCATCAAAGGTCTTCAACTCCTTATTGGTGGCTAGATAGGATATTTCGTCTCTCCTTTGTTGGGCGATCTCTTCAGTGAAGGCCTCCTCTGGCCTGGGTGGGGGGAGGAGGAAAAAGCCTTTAGTCACCCAAGCGGAATCCGATGTTGCCTCATCCCTGAGCAGAAGTTTGAGAGAGTATTCCCCGGGTTTTAAGCTTATCACATTTACCCCTCCGGTAAGCACGGCAGATGAACCTGGTTTTTGATGAAGCCTGGAGGGGAACTTCTTAACTAATTTCCCTTGCACATCAAAGATGGAATAACTCAACTCATAGTTGGTTTGGAATGGGAACCCCAAATTATATGCCTCTGTATAGAAAAAGAGGACTGGATAGTTAGGACCATACGCCGATCTGGGATAAGGGAGGACCTCTAAACCATTCTTGTAGAATCTGCTCGTGCTATCACCATTTTGGATGGAGTAGGCTATTTCGATGTCACTCATCTGTAATTTTCCTCCAGGGTACGCTCTCACCTTTAAGCTCTTTGTGGCAGAACCCTCTAAACCGGAGCCCCTATCCCGCAGGGTTAGGGAATAGGAATAGTCTCCGGGTATCAGCCATAGCCTGATGAAATCAAAGATAGTTGATGGCTCCCTTTCCTCATATTCCGCATTTACCTTGGTGCCAAAAGACCAGTTTCTACTCCAAACTGATTTTCCTCCCCGAGTGACCTCAGCGGATATATCAATTATAGCCAGATATCCTTTCTCCCCCTTGCTAAAGCTCAGCTCCTGCCGGGGGAAGGAATAGTAAATCTCCACCAAGGTCAGGTCGCCTTCACCCCTAAAAGATGCATAATCTGTATACAAATTAATTTTCTCACTTATGGCCACTCCACTAGGACCCCACAGGAGGAGTAAGAGAGTGACAACCTTGACTATCCATTTAGCCATCTTTCCTCCTTTCACCGATGCCTAGGGTAGAGGGGGGTGACGAGTTCATAATCCCCAAACCCATGCCGGTCTACAAATATAAAGGTGAGCCTTTTATCGAGATAATACCATATCTGATAGGGGAGGGTCTCAGTCTCAAAGGGGTGTCTTTCTACTTCATCAGGCCGCCCATAGATGATATATACTTTCCCTCGATCCGATTTCCATCCTCCCTCCAACCCCCCAAATTGTCTATTGCAATATTCTACCCGGCGGTAATACTCCTCCTCTAACTCATTGCGAGGAGTGCCTGGAGTGGGGTCCCTCCTCTTCCAGAATTCCTTAAGCAATTCCTTTCTCCTCTCCGGAGGAGACTCCTTTAATCTCTTCATCTCCTGGGGAGTAGCTATGTATCTTAGCTGGTCCACGGCCGTATAGTAATCTTCTGCTGAGGGGGCAGCATCCCTCCATTGCATTTGAAATTCCCTTTTAATCCTCTTCCTTTTATTAGGGGGAACCTTAAGCTCTACCTCCACCTCATACCTTCCCGGTTCCAGATTTTCTATTGAGAAACGATATGATCTTGAGGTTTGGTTCTCCCTTATCTCCGTGTGCAGGGAGTCAGAGGCTAAAATGGTTCCCTTTCTGTTCTTCAATTGATAGACCTCCTCCACTATTTTTCCAGGGAAGAGGCCATACATCTCAAAGTATAGAAAGAGATCTGGCCCTTGATCATCAAAGGTCCTCCCTACATTTGGAGCGATACAGTATCTTCCCCTGCGGAAAGCGCAATTAACTTCAGAAAGGGAGACCTCCTTAGCCAATATTAGGTCGCTTTTGGTCCAATCCTTTCCCTGAAAAGAGGGGACCTCTATCCACCTCTTCCGTCGAGAGAACTGATTGGTATTGAGATCCACAAGCCTCACCTTCGCTTGGTAGGAACCTGGGTTGACAAATAGGCTTTTCTGATCAATGAAAAATCGATCCTTGGATCTGGTCTCCTCGTAAGCCTTTACCTTTAAAGAGTCTCTCCATATCCAACCATTGATCTGTCTTCCTTTCCGATCGTAAAGGACCAACGAGATCTCGTAGGAGGCCAAGAAGTCTTTCCCTCTCTTAAGAAATTGAAGTTCCCAATAACCAAATTTGTAAAAGAAAAAGAGCTGGGATGAGTCCCTCCTCATTGATTTGAAGCTGGCAAAGTCGACCTCGAATTCTGGCCCTTCCTTGAGCCCTTCCCCTAACTCCACTTGAGCCTGGGAATGGTCGGCCCAGGGATTAAAGAAGAGAAGTAAGAGGAAGGTAAAAAGGAACCATCTTCTCCTATAAACCAATTTCATTTGCAATCCCTTTCATAGCCTCCAGGGCTATGTTTATGAATTCGGTGAGGCTCAATCCTATCTTTTCACATTGCTGGATTTGTTCCCTGTTTGCCCCAGCAGCAAACCTCTTCTCCTTAAATCGCTTGAGAACAAAGTCTGGAGTCATCCCCTGTAGGCTACGGGTCGGATGCATAAGTGCGGAAGCCACGATGAGTCCAGTAAGGGGGTCCACCGCATAAAGGGCCCAGTCCATTCTTGACTGAGGGGGAATAAGTCCGGGGTGTGATCTGATGGCCTGAAGAATTCGATTGTCGATTCCCAACTTCTCCAACCACTCAGTCCCCATGAGCCCATGGCGGCTGGGGTCCTTAGCGGTCTGATCATAGTCCACATCATGAAGCAGACCAGCCAGGCCCCAGAGTTCTTCGTCTTCCCCTAAGTGGTTGGCCAATGCCCTCATTACCGCCTCTGTGGCCAGCATATGCTTTATTAATCTGGGGTTCTTGACCTTGGAGCGGATCAGGTCTGAGGCTTCCTGACGATCCAATTTCCCTCCATTCTAACTAAACTTTAATAATTTACATCTCCCCCCGCAAGATGTCAAGCCCTGTTTTTTAAGGAGGCATTTAAAAAATTAAAAAAATAACTTGACAATATTAATTTTTTAATTATATTTGTTGATGAATTTGGATAAATAAATTGATTTTATTTAGGAGGAGGTGTGAAAAAAAGATTTTTAGGTATCTGTCCAGTCTGTGGAGGAACTCTCTCCATAACGGAGTTTACCTGTGAGGGATGTGGCACAAAAATCACTGGTCAATTCCAGGCCTGTGAATTCTGTAACCTCTCAACAGACCAATTGGGTTTTGTAAAGACATTCCTTAGGTGCCGGGGCAACATAAAGGAGATAGAGAGGGAACTGGGGATCTCCTATCCAACGGTGAAAAACAGATTAAATCAGGTGATTGAGGCATTAGGATTTGAGGTGGCCCTGGAGGGTCCAACCAAGGAGGAGAGGTTAGAGGTTCTTAAGAGACTGGAAGGAGGAGAGATAGGCTTCCAGGAGGCATTGGATCTTCTGGCTCAGAGGCAGAGGTCAACAAAGGGAGGCAAAGATGTTTAACAAGTTTTTCCAAAGGGAGATTGAACTGACCGATAATCAGTCCTTGATCATCAAAAACCTAAACGGTCCCATTGAACTGATCTCCTGTCAGGGGAATACCCTACACATTGAGGCCAAGATAAGTTCAAATAACCAGAAAGTGGTCGATGAGACGGATGTGGTAGTGGAGGAGACCTCCAACCAGGTGACCGTCCAGGTAGAGCCAACTGGATCAAGGAGACTTTGGGGATGGAGATCCGGAGGAGAGTCGGCTCGGGTAGACCTCCTCATCAAGGCCCCTCAATGGGTTTCCCTCAGAGCAAAAAACCTCAATGGGAGCATAAGAACCGTAGGGTTTAGCCGTTTGGACGAACTGAAAAGTATGAATGGAAAGCTGGAAGCTGAGGGGTGTTCAGGAAAGCCCATCCTAAAGGCAATGAATGGCAGGATAGTGGCCCGCTCCTGTTCCTTCGCTGGGTTGGAGGTTAAGGCTATGAATGGTTCCCTAACCATAGAGACCACAATTAACCCGAATGGTAATTACCGGCTAAAAAGTATGCAGGGGGAAATTGAATTCCTCATCCCCCGGAGCTCAAATGCATTCATAGAGGCCAAGAGCATGCGAGGAGAGATTGATTGTCAACTGCAATTGAAAAGATTGAAGAGAAGTGGATTCAGACTATCCGGAACCTTGGGAGAGGGAGGGGCTAAAGTGGAGCTGAAGAGTATGAGCGGGAGGATAACTATAGCCGAATCAGGGGAGGGCTATCATTTAGCGCCGGAGGAGGAACTCATCGCCAAGATGGTAAAAGAGGGGAGGATAACCGAAGATGAAGCTTCCAAATTAAAAGAGGCCATCTCCGGTTGAGAGGGAGGTTGTTCACCTCAGTAAACCGTAAAGGAGGATAAATATGGAAGAGGAAAAGATAAGGATATTAAAGATGATCGAGGAGGGGAAGTTAAACGCTGAGGAGGGGGCAAGGCTTCTGGAGACTGTAGGGGAACCTTCTAAGGAAGTGAAGGGGAAGAAGAGGTTTCTGAAGATAAGGGTCTATGAGGGAAATTTAGAAAAGCCTAAAGTCAACGTGAACATCCCCCTTGGGCTGATTAAACTTGCCACCCGGTTCGTGCCTGAATCCGCCCGAGCTAAGTTTAGGGAGAAGGAGATTGACCTGGATGAAATCGTCCAACAAATAGAAGCGGGCGCAGAAGGAAGGATAGTAGATGTGGAGGAGGAGGGCGAAAGGGTGGAGATCTTTTTGGAATAATGCGTTTTCCCCAGTGTTCAAGAGGGGGAGCCGCCTGAGAACCCCCGGTGGTTCCCCCTTTCTTGTTTGCCTCACCGGTGCAGCCGGTGGCGGAGGGGGGTGGCTAGCCCAAGGAGAGAAATAGTTATTGACACTTCCTCTCCTATTTGGTATTTTCTTTTAGGATGAAGCTGTCAGACCGAAAGCCACCCAAGGGGTTCTTGTTCCCTTTGTTGTTTTTCCTCCTCTTCAGCCTGGTCAGAGGGGAGGAGTTTATGGCCCCTGATCAACTGAGGCCAGGGATGAAGGGAATAGGGAGAACTGTATTTAAGGGGATGAAGGTGGAGGAGTTCGGGGTGGAGATCTTAGGAGTATTAAGGAGATGGCGTCCCAAGGGGGATCTCATCTTGGCTAAGCTTACCGGTGGACCATTAGAGAAGACTGGGGTCATCGCCGGAATGAGCGGGAGTCCGGTCTACATTCAGGGAAAACTCATTGGAGCCATTGCCTATGCCTGGCCCTTCGCTACCGAACCGATAGCTGGTATTACCCCTATCCAGGAGATACTCAAACCACCTGAGAGGGGAATGGATGGATCCCTTCCTCAGGGGTCTGACGGAACATCCCACCCCACCCCTTTGGCCACACCGGTTATGCTCTCCGGATTCTGCTCTCAGGTCTTAGAAGAAATTGCTCCATTTCTTGAGGAGCTTGGGTGTCTTCCTCTGCTCTCTGAAGGCCAGGGGATAGGAGGCCAGTCCGCAAAGCCCATGCCCGGATCGGCCATTGGGGTGCAACTGGTGAGGGGGGATGCAGAGGTCATAGCCGTGGGCACCATTACCTACATCAATGGCAATCAGGTCTATGCCTTTGGGCACTCCTTTTTAAATGTTGGGGGAGTAGATCTTCCTTTTACTGGTGTCTATGTTCACTCCATACTTCCCAGTCAGGTCATCTCCTTCCGCTTTACATCCTCAGCGGCCACTTGGGGAAAGATAATTATGGATACCGACGCTGGCATATCTGGGCTCATCGAGGCAAAGGCAAGTCTCATCCCCCTGGAGGTCGAGGTTGATTTCCCTGGAGGGGAAGCTGAGAATTACCGATTTGAGGTCGTTGATCACAAATCCCTTACTGCCCAATTAATTCGTTGGTCATCCCTTAATGCCCTTCTCTCTTCCCTGGGGAATAGGGAAACTACCCTCAGGGTATCATCTCAGGTTTATCTCCAGGGGTTCCCTCCCCTGGAGAGGGAAGACCTCTTTACCGGCACCGCCCCCTCTTTCCCTTTGGCCTCTAAGATAGCTGATTTGGTAGATAAGCTCGAGAACAATGAATTTGAAAGGGCTCAGATAAAGCAGGTGTGCCTTAAGGTGAAGGTGATTGAAGGGAGGAGGTCGGCGACCCTCCGAGGGCTACGGCTTAGCCGGGATATAACAACTCCTGGAGGCAGGATAAAGGCTACCCTGATCTTTCAACCCTATGGGGGTACTCCTTTTGAAAAGGAGGTAGAAGTCCCCATTCCCCCTACTGCCCCGGAAGGACTCCTCTGGATTAAGGCCGGGGCAGGGGAATGTATGGAGGGTTGGGAGAGGGAGAGAAACCCCAACTATGCGATCCCCCACAGTTTCTCTCAGCTTCTGGACCTTATCCGTGCACAGAGGGGGAATGATGGGGTAGAGGTGGAGCTAGTTAGCCCTGAGCCAGGTTATTCGGTTAAGGGAAGGGAGCTCCTTTCCCTCCCTCCTTCGGCATTGGCGGTAATGAGGTCTACTTCAGGAGACGGCGGTGACGGTTTAATCAAGGGGAAGAAGCTCTTTGAGCACTGGCTGGGGTTGGATTATTCAGTATCTGGTTGCCGATCTGTCCCCCTGAAGATAAAAAAATTTCTGAGGAGCAGAAGATGAGAAAAATCATTTTTTATCTGTTTTTTTCTGTTTCCTTTTGGTTTGTCTATTCTTTTGCCACCACCACATCCTTCTGGAAGGTGGAACTTAAGGAGGATTTTGAGAAGGGGAGGCCAGTGGGGATCTCCATCTCTGAGCGAGGAGAATTGAGGATTGCCCCCCAGATCGAGCTTTTAGTGGATACCGGGGAACCCTATATCTGGGCCTTAGCCCAGGATCAACAAGGAAACATCTATGCAGGAACTGGGGACGGGGGGAAGATATTCAAAATTGACAAAAAGGCCAAACATTCCCTTTTCTTCGATTCCCCTGAACTGGAAATCCTCAGCTTGACTGTGGACTCGAAGGGGAACATCTATGCAGGCACCTCCCCGGATGGCCTTGTCTATAAGATTACCACCAAGGGTGAGGCCTCTACCTTCTTCAAAACCGAGGAGAATTATGTCTGGTCCCTCGATGTTGACCCGCAAGGGAACATCTATGCAGGGACTGGGCCCCAAGGCAGAATCTATCGAATTGACCCAAAGGGGAGGGGTAGTTCCTTTTATTCGACTGGGGAGAAGCATATTCTATGCCTTCTCTGGACAAGAGGAAGGCTTCTTGCTGGGAGCCAAGGAGAGGGGGTTGCCTATAGGATTACCCCTCAAGGAAGGGGCTTTGTCCTCTACGATCCCCCATATGGAGAGGTGAGGTCCTTAGATTGGGATGGAAGGGGGAATGTGTACTTGGGGGCCTTGGAGGTTGCTGAACCCGGAGAAGGAGAGAAGAAGGGGGGAGGAGGGGGGAAGGGGGCTGTTTATAAGGTTTCCCCAGATGGTAGGGTATCCCAGCTCAGTGCTTTTCCGAAGAAACCGATCTATTGCCTCATCCTCAGGGAGGAAGGAGAACTCCTCTTGGGATCGGAAGGGGAACTCTTCACCTTAAACTCCTTAGGGGAGGTGGGGGATTTGGCTCAACTCGAGGGTTTGCGTATCCTCTGCCTCTTAAGGGGGAAGGGAGGGGAGGTTATCCTGGGAACGGCTGGTGGGGGTAAAATCTATAAGGTCTCCGCAGGCTTTGGCCGGGAGGGGAAATACTATTCCCAGGTCTATGATGCTCAGGCCATCTCTCACTGGGGGAGGATAAGCTGGAGGGGTTCGATCCCTAATTGGACTAAGCTGAGTGTGAAGACCAGAACCGGCAACACGGGCGAGCCCGATGCAACTTGGAGCAATTGGTCCCCCCCATATAAGGAAGGGGAAAGGATAAAGAGCCCTCCAGCCAGATTTATCCAGTTTCAAGCTCTCCTCTCCACAAAGGATAGCCAATTTTCTCCATCCCTAACCGAGCTCACCATATCTTACCTCCCGCGGAATCGAAGGCCCAAGGTATCTTCACTTAAGGTTTTCCCACCAGGAAAGGGTTATGAACTCCTTACCTCTACATTGGGAGCCCAGCCATCATCCGTGGGGGAGGAGGAAATCCCCTATCCCAGTGAGAAGGGAGGATGGGTTCCCCAGGGCCTGAGGGTGGTTAAATGGGAGGCAGAAGATCCTGATGAGGATCAATTGAGATTCTCGATTTATATTAGGGGGAAAGATGAGGAGGAGTGGAGGCCGTTGAAGACGGGGATGAGAAGGACGGTCTTCTCCTGGGATACCCGTTGCTTTCCGGACGGGACCTACCTCCTTAAACTTGTAGCCACAGATTCTTGCTCTAATCCGCCTGGTACGGCCCTTTGGGGAGAGAAGGTAAGCCGCTCAATTCTGGTGGACAATACCCCTCCTGGGGTAAAGATCATTTCAGTTACCTCCACAGGGAAGAGGAAATATAGGGTTGAGGGTGAGGTAATAGACAAGGCCAGTTTGGTGAAGGAACTCTCCTTTTCCTTAGACGGGAGGGATTGGGTTCTCCTTTCCCCCCTTGATGGGCTGTTTGACAGCCCCCGGGAGGGATTCTCCTTTCCCATAGGTCCCTTAAGAAAGGGGGAACATACCATAGTTGTTAAGGCCAAAGATCTCCTCTTGAACATAGGGACAGGTAAGAAGGTAATCAGGGTCAGATAGCTAAAGCCTTCCTATACTCCTCCCAAAGCTTATCCCTTTCTTCTCCCCCCTCTACTATCTCCCAAGGGAAAGGTTCTTCCTCCTCTTTCTGCCTGTAGATGTAGGAGGAAGGATCAACGTTAGCTCTCTTCCAAGCTTGGTTCCAGCTTATATTCTCTACTACCCGATGATAGAGGGCCATCCCCACCTTTCTATCTCCTAAGGAGATAATGGCTTGAAGGTTGGCCTGTCGCAAACTTTTCGGAATCCATTTTGCTCCCATTCTTTTTATTCCCCTCTCTAATCGCTTAAGCTTTACCTTCAGCTCTCTATCCATAGGGAGCCATTGAAAGGGGGTATGTGGTTTGGGAATGAGAGGATTAATAGATACCGTTATTCCTTTTGCTCCGGATGGGAAGCTCTTGGATATTTTCTGGGTTAAATTTAATATTGCCTCTATCTCTTCTACCCCCTCCTGGGGAGCTCCTACTATATAATAAACCTTCAATCTTTCGAAGCCACTTTGAGAGGCAAATCCAATCCCTTTTAAGATGATCTCCTCCTCAATTGGTTTCCCCAAGACCCGCCTGATTCTCTCTGTTCCCCCTTCTAAGGATAGGGTAAGCCCGAAAGCTCCGGAGCCGTGGATTGCCGCTAAGAGCCCGGGACGGAAGGAATCAACCCTGAGGGAGGAGAAACTGAGAAAGTAACCCTTTTCAACCATATCGGTGCATACTTCCTCCAAACAGGGCAAATCGGAGAGGGAAGAGCCGATAAGCCCGATTCTTTTGGTCAATCCTTTGGCCCCTTCAGACTCAAGATTTATCCTCTCCTTGCTCTTAAACCTTAACGGGCGATAGATCTGTTTTGCAGCACAGAACCGGCATCTTCTCCCGCATCCCCTGCTCACCTCTATGAGGAACATATCCTGAAAATGGGCCAGGGGGGTAACAACCTGTGGAAGGGGAGGGAGACCATTTAGATCCTTCACCCATTTCCGTTTTATCCTTTTTGGTAGGCTTCTCTCTCGGGGGATAGGTGGACCAAGGGCGGCTGCCTGATAGAGGCTGGGGACATATGTCCCCTCTATTTGAGCAAGCTCCCAGAGGAGGTCCTCTTTCTTCAATTTTTGACCCTCCATAAGGATTTTACAAATTCCTTCCACTGTTTCTTCAACCTCACCGATAAAGATGAGATCAAAGAGGGGAGCCAGCGGTTCGGGGTTAATGGTGGGAGCCGCCCCCCCACACAGAAGTAATGGCCTATTTCTATGGGAGGAAAGGGGAGGGATTTTGGCCCCTTTTAAGATTTGGATGCAGTTGATGTAGTCAAGCTCATAGGCGAAAGAGAAACAGACCAAGTCGAAATCCCTTAAAGGGGTATGGCTCTCCAGAGTCTTTCCTAAGGGCTTCTCCAGGAAGAACCTTTCACAGCTTACACCATTCTGCAGGTCAAAGAGTCTCCACACAGTTTGAAAGCCAAGGTTAGAGATTCCCACTCGGTAACGATTTGCGTATCCCACCGCTACCTTTAACCTCCCTCCCTTTCTCCGGGGTCTTGCTCCTTTTTCCGCCTGAAGTATATTATTAGCCATAATAAGCAAAAAGCCGAGTTCCTTAGCACTCGGCTGGATAGAACGAGCTTTGATGGGTAGATTTAGACTTCATTCTCCTCCTCCAAGAGGGAACCGATCGCGCGGTTAAGGGCATCTAAGGTGGCGAAGACAACAGCTCTTCCCAAATCTCCCTTTACAAAGGCACAGCCGATAAGCTTCATCTCCTCGCGGGCAGAGAGCGAGGTGATATAAGTTAAAATCACTTCTTGGTTACCCACTGGAACTGAAATTACATCCTCTAAGACTAAGGAATGGTTGGGTTTAAGGAATCTTTCTACAGCTTTTAGGGCTGCCTGGCTCATCAATCTGAGTTGGTTCTTCTTTGAACTCGGGCCTGAAGCCACTCCAGAGGAGATCACATTATCCCTCACTAACTCAACCTGCGCTTCCATTTGGAGTCCAGATATAGAGAGGTCAAGGCCAGAAAATTTTATCCGGGAGGAAAGGGCCGCAGGACGTTCCTCTCCCTTTACCTGAGCAACTGAGATTTTCTTGTGATCAATTCTTATCCCAAACCTGGTCACTAATGCGGATTCGATATCCCGCACAATCTGTTTTGGAGAACGGTCAAAGTTGGCAAGGACATGGATCTCCTCGATATTTTGGCTTCCATCAAAGGTTACATAGGAGGATATTATCCCCTGAAGTTCGTTGATGGCCCCTTCTATCTCCTTTTTTAGTCCCTGAAGCCCTTCAATGGCCAATGATTACCCCCCATAGATAATAGTGCCCCGTTTCCCCTTAAAGCGTTTTATCTTCATAACCCCTCAGAAGGATCACACTATATAATATAAAGAAAAAGTAAAGCCCCGTCAAGCCATTTTCTCCTGCGGGGCTAATTGATCCTGTGGGGTTTTAGCAACAGAAGGGGCATCGTATCATCTCTTCTGAAGGGAGAAAAGGCCCTGGAGGAGTCAGGCCATTCTCCCCATTTTTTTAATCCAGTGGGCTTTCGGCCTCCACACAAAGCTAAGGGAAGAGTTGGAGGTTTACTCACCCACTGGACCACGTCCCCCCTTATAAGGAGCCCAGAAGGCCTTCACTCAAAAACCATCCAATCAGGTTTCGAAGGAAGTTCAATATTCAGTTTTCTCATCTCATTTAGCAATTCGGAAATGGTCAGCCCCAATTCCTCGGCAGTCTTTGCCTTGTCCCACTTGTTCCTGTGGAGGGCCCGAAGGATCTCCTCCTTTTCTATATCTCCCATTTTAATCCTTATCAGGTTCATCGTGTAATTGAGTCCCCCCTCAGTGAAACCTATAAATAATGGTCCCACCAGGGAGACACCGCTTTTAATTTTTCGGGCCTTTAGAAAGCCAACTCTGCCATCCTTCCCTTACTATAATAGCTCCATAGTAAGGTAGAGAAAGAAGTCCGAGACGTTATCCACCAGAAGGTGGTAAGCTGAGGTGACCATGTTGCCGCTCGAACTATTGGAGGCATCTAAATCCTCCGGTAATTTTCCATCGCCACCAGCATAGATCTGGCCGGTGAGAAGAAGGAGATTAAAGATGAGGAGTAGAATCAGCATTAAGCTCAACTTTCCCCTTTTCCCATTCCACGAAGAGGGTTTGAAACACATCGCAAACCTCCTTTCGGTTTAAAAGTTTTTGATCTTTACTAAACCATAAGAGAGCAATTGATATGCCAGGGTTTGGAAAAAAGAAAAGCCATTTAAGATGGACTTAAATGACTTTAAAATAATGAGTTATGAATGCAAAGATTTTTGAGGCCAGAAGACCTCTGGCAGTCGGCGGGTGGGATGTGTAAACTATTGTTTACACTAAATTTTGTCTATATTTGTATCTGGCGAAATTATATGATGGTTTTGATGTGAAATTTTGTTGCGGCTAAGATTGTAAACTTTAATTTACACCATTGGGGGAGCTCTTACCGAGTTCAGGAGAGAGAGCTTAGCGATCGAGGGAGGTTTGGCGCCCTCTCCTCGGATTGTAAAGTTGGGGATGGGGGAGGGGATATTTGAGGCTATATTTGGATAGCTTCTTAATTAGGGCTTGTCTGCTTAGTCCTAAGGCCTTGGCGGTCTTAGTGCGATTCCAGTTATTCTTCTCCAAAGCCTCTTTAAGCAACCTACGTTCCACATCGTCCATCATCCTTTTCAGGGATTCCCCCTTAAAGGGGATCTTCGTTGGTTTCAAACTTTTCTTTAGCCTTTGGGAGAGGACTTCAGCGGAAATGATGCTTTGATTGGTTGTTAAAACAACTGCCCTTTCCACTTCATTCTCTAACTCCCTTACATTCCCTGGCCAGTGATATAGGGTTAAAAGTTCCATAGCCTCCTCAGTGAACCCTGTGATCTCCTTTGAATTTTGGAGGGAGTATTTCTTTAGGAAATGGTTGGCCAACAGAGGGATATCCTCCTTCCTTTCCCTTAAGGGGGGGAGGTCTATTTTCACTACATTCAGCCTGTAGTATAGATCCTCCCTGAATTTCTCCTCTTTGACCTGTTGGCCCAAGTCTTTGTTGGTGGCGGCAATGATTCTCACATCCACCCTTCGAGCCTCCACCCCTCCTACCTTTCTTATCTGACCATCTTCTAAAACCCGGAGTAGTTTGGCCTGGAGATTTGGGCTCATCTCACTTATCTCATCCAGAAAGAAAGTCCCTCCATCCGCTATTTCGAACAACCCCTTTTTATCCTTGACTGCTCCAGTGAAGGCACCTTTTACATGGCCGAAAAGTTCACTTTCCAATAGCTGCTCGGGGAGGGCGCTGCAATTCTGAGCCACAAATTTCTTTGTTCTTCTTTCCCCATTGTAGTGTATTGCGCGGGCAATGAGCTCCTTGCCTGTGCCGCTCTCTCCATAGATGAGAACAGTGGCTGAACTTCTTATTACTTTCTCCAGCGTTTCATAGACCTTTTGCATCTTAACGCTATTGCCAATAATGTTCTCATAGTGGTATTTGGTCCTGACCTCTTCCCTTAAATATTCGCACTCCTTCCGGAGCCTATGATGGAGTCTCGCATTCTCGATGGCTATGGCTGCCTGATTGGCGAGGCTGGTTAAAAATTTAAGGTCCTGTGCGGAGAAGATATTGGAGGAGATACATGAATCTACATAGATGGTTCCGATGACCTTCTCCTTTATTTTCAAGGGAACGCACAGCAAAGATTTGATTCCATTGAGGATAACGCTTTTGTTGTCTTTGAATCTGGAATCATTTGCGGCATCGGATGAGATTATCGGTTGCCCCCCCCTTAACACCTCACGAACGACTTTTCTACTTATTTTCGTGGCATCTTCAACGGTCTCCCTATCCACATTGCGGGCCACCCTCAGGTCCAACCGGTTAGTGCCCTCATCGAGGAGAAATATTAAACCCCTCTGGGCTTTTAGCTCAACGTTCACCAGATCCATCAGATTGGTAAGGAGTTCATCAATATCTCGGATGGAATTGATGATTTGGCTGATCCGATAGAGGGCCAAAAGCCGATCCTCCCCTTCAGGCAGACCCAGCCTTCTCTTCTCCTCCTTGTGAATGAATTCGTCTGCTCTTTTCATCTCTTTCTTTGCCCCCAATTTTTTGAAGATCTCCTTTGCTTCGGTCAAAAACTGCAAAGGGCCTTTTATCACTGAACCGATGTTCATCCCCTCAATTCCCTTTTGGTGCATCCAGCATCCAAGATCAAGGAAAGTTCTCCCCAGATCGTAATCTGCCCCCAGCTTTTTCAATATCATTATGCTATTCGCAAAGGATCCCTTCGCTTTGGAATTTTCCCCAATAAAACCATAGAGGCTCCCCAAGACTCTATGGGCGTTTCCCTCTTCGAGCCTATTTCGCAGTTTCTTAGAGATCTCTAAAGATCTGTTGCATGATTCTAAGGCCTTTTGGGCCATAGCTTTTCTTAGATAAACCTCCCCCAATAATCTATAGACCGTGGCCTGTTCGGACTTAACCCCCAGACTACGGAAGGTTGTTAAACCCTTCCTAAGGTAAGCCAATGCTTTTCCCCAATTTCCTTGGGAGATATAGAGTTCCCCAATGTTCTCATAGCATAGGGCTATCCCTTGGCTGTTTTTCAATTCCCTGTTAAGTTTCAAGCTCCTTTTCAGATAATCCATTGCTTTATCCCAATCTCCCCTCCTCCGGTGGATTAATCCCAGGTTGTTCAGCAAGGTAGCAACAGCGGAGAGTTCACCTATCTTTTCCAATATTTTTAAGCTGCTTTTGTAGTAGTTTTCCGCTCTATCCCATTGGCCCTTATCTTTGTAAATTATGCTTAAATTACTGTAAGCGTAGGCTAAACCCTTTATATCACCGACTCTCTTCTTTATATCTAAGCTCTTCTGGTAGCACTTTAGGGCTTCCTTCCAATTATCCTCATCTTTGTAGAGAAGGCCTAAGTTATTATATAATTTGGCTACTCCATAGGTATCGCCAATCCTTTCTAACAGTTCCAGGCTTCTTTGATAATATATTTTGGCAGTTTGGAAATCTCCCTTGTTCCAATGGATAACCCCCAGGATGTTATAGACCTGAGGTATTTCACCTGCTGCATTTTCCCTTTCCGCTATCCTTAGACCCCTCTTACAGTACTCGATTGCAGATTCATACTCTCCTTTTCTGTAAAGGGTCCAACCGATTTTATCATATAATTTCGCTTTTTCGATAGGATTTTCCGTTTCCCCAAGCTGATGGAGCCCGGCTTGAAAGGATTTTAATGCTTCTTCGTGTTTTCCTCTTTTCTCCAGGACATTTCCTATCTTTCTGTACAGGGTAGCCAGCTTTCCTGCAGAGGGCCCGGTTGAAGCCAATAGGGAAAGGGCTTTTCGATAAGTCCTTATTGCTTTTTGATATTCACCAACCAGATCATAGACATCGCCGAGGGCCTCCAAGATCCTTATTTTATCCCTGTTCAGACCTTTCTTTTCCATTAACTTCAAGGCAAGTTTATAGTTAGCAATGGACTTCGCATTGGAATATTGATTTTTGGCCTGATGGGCAGATTTTTCCAGGTATGCAATCGCTTTAACTTGGTCTATTCCCCGCGAAAAATGATAGGCAAGCTGATCGACCACTTCATCTATCCTTCCTTCATAGGTCCTCTCCAATGCCCTGGCCGCCCTCTGGTGCAGGGTTCTCTTCACCAAAGGCCTGATCTCCCTATAGAGCACCTCCCTTATCAAGGGATGAGTGAAATCATATTTTAACCTCCCTCTAATTCGGCTCTCCTTTATTACTCCTGCCCCAATCCCTTCCTCGATCATAGAGAAAAGGTCCTCATCATCACATTCCCCTACTTTTTTAAGCACATCTAATCTAAACTCCTTCCCAATTACTGCTGCTATGCTTAGGATCCGCAGAGCTTCCCGGCTCAACTTACCCAATCTCTCCCCCAAGAGCCCTTTTACTTTTTTCGGAATTTTTAACCCCTTAAGTTTCCGATAGTCCACCCTCCAACCCCCATCTTGATGGTGTAAACCGCCTTCCTCGGCTAATGCCCTTACCATTTCACTGGTAAAGAGAGGGTTTCCCTGGGTAAGCTCGAATATGTCCAGTGCCAATCGGTGGTCAATGGGTGATGAACCCAACATAGAACCAATAAGGGAGGCAGTAGCCTCAAAATTAAGTCTTTTCAAACCTATTTGGATGAGGCGATTTCCCTGCTTCAGTTGGTCTATAAATGTCAACAGGGGGTGAGGGCTGCTCCCAAAACCAGCCTGTTTCAACCTTAAACTGGATGTGACCTCCTCGTCTCGAAAGGTCCCACAGATCGATACGTTCTTGAGCGCCTTTGATCTGATGAGATAACCCAATAGCTCTAAGGATTGGGGGTCTACCCATTGGAGGTCTTCTATCAAGAGGACCATTGGCTTATCTGCCGATCTGGTGAGCAAGTGACTACTCTTATCGATAAATTCGATTACCGCATTGAACATTCTCAACTTTTCCTGGTCAGATCTTAGGGGTGGGGATTGAAGGTTCTCTTTTAAATAATCTTTCCCCTTCAGTTTAGGAACAAGTTTAACCAGTTCACTTCCATATTTTGCAATTACCCTTTTGTCATTTGATTCTACGCTCCAAACGAGTTGGCGTAAGATTTCCGCGAAGGGGTTATAAGGGATTCTTCCGTCCGAAAGACATTTCCCAGTTATAAACAGCCCACCTCTTAGCTGCACCTCGAATTTAAACTCTTGCATTAACCTGGACTTACCGATACCGGACTCGCCACTAACGAGGATAAATTTGGGCGCATCCAACAACCTGAGGAGGGTTTTCACCTCCTCTTTTCTACCAATAAATTTTGGTGGAAAGAGCTGGCCTTGCTTAAAGAGCTTGCACCTCACACTTGAGTCTAAGCTATCAATTACCTCATTGGCAGATTGGAACCTCCTCTCTGGGTCCTTTTCCATTAGTTTCAGGATTATCCCCCGGAGGTTTTGGGGAAGTTTTTTGCTCTGGGGGAGGTGAGGCTTTTTCTCCAGGTGTTTTTTGATAACGGAGACTGGGTTCTTCCCTTGGAAAGGGACCTTTCCAGTGACAACTTCATAAAGGAGAACCCCCAGGGAATAGAGATCCACTCTCTGATCAACTTTGACCCCTTTGGCCATCTCGGGGGCCATATAACTCAAGGTCCCTCTGATGGTTTTGGGTACTGAGAGGTCAATGGGTTCGGCCAATCCGAAGTCAAGCAGCTTAGCCTTGCCCTTTTGGAGGATCATGATGTTGGAAGGTTTAAGGTCATAATGGATAAGTCCGCGTGAATGGATAAAACTCAAGGCGCTGCAAATCTGGGCGACTGTTGAGGTGAGGTATTTAAAATTTTCCTCGAATTTGAAAAAATCGACGATGTTCTTCCCCTCTAAATACTCCATCGTGAAGTATGCCCTCTCCTCAGGTGTAATCCCATAGTCATAAACCTCAACGATATTGGGATGCCTCACCTTGGTCATATTGTAGAACTCCCTCTTAAAATGCAGAAAATCCTCGCCTTCAGTGATCTCCGGCAAGAGCATCTTCAGCACGATCTCCCTTCCGCTATCCAAATCGCGGACCTTGTATACCTCTCCCATTCCCCCTTCACCTAACTTCTGGAGGATTTGGTAGCGTCCATCGATTATCTCGTTATCTATTTTAAGCTTGATCTCTTGGGCAAATGTTCTCATGGTATCTTGCTCATTCCCAATTGTGGTACATTCCGCAGAGCCCTCCCCGGCTCGTTGCGCACTCCAGGGTAGGGGGGAGTGTTAAGTAGGTGAAGGATGGTGGGCTTAGGCATTGGGATTTTATAGGAACCATTGTTCCGTTGACGTCTCCTGATTAATGCTCATTTCAACCTGAAATCGGCAAGTAACTTGCCCAAAAAAGAAAAAACGGAGTTTTTCACTT
>JAOZPP010000053.1 GCA_029932675.1 bacterium | reverse complement strand
TTAGCTAAATTCTTAGGCTGTTGACGCTAAATAGAAAAGCGAAAGTCGGGCTAGACAGAAGTGGCCTTATACTGGACATCTTTGCCCGCCGGGCCAAAAGCAGGGAGGCCAAGACTCAGGTGGAACTGGCCCAACTTAAATGGCTCCTTCCCCGGTTAACCCGGAGATGGACCCACCTCTCCCGTCAGGAGGGAGGAATTGGCACCAGAGGACCAGGTGAAACCCAATTGGAGGTGGATAGAAGGAGGGTGCGCCAGAGGATATCTGACCTCCAGAGAACGCTGAAAAAAATAGAGGCGGAGAGAAGAGTCCAAAGAAAAAGGAGAGGCAGGCTCTACAAGATAACCATAGTAGGATATACGAATGCAGGCAAGTCAAGCCTTTTGAACCTCCTCTCCCACTCCACGGTAGAAGTGAGGGAAAGGCTTTTTGCCACCCTGGATTCCACTTCCAGAATGATCTGGTTGGCCCCGGGAAGAAAGGCTCTCCTCACCGATACCGTTGGTTTTATCAGGAGGCTTCCCCCTCACCTTGTGGCCTCCTTTAGGAGTACCTTGGGAGTGGTTAAGGAGGCAGACCTTTTAATCCACCTCATAGACTCCTCAGCTTTTGACCTCGAGCCCCGTATCCTTACTGTGAGAGAAGCGCTCAGGGATTTAAAGGTGCTCTTCAAACCAACTATTTTAGCCTTCAACAAAATTGACCTTCTTCACCCCAACCAGATAAAAGCATTCAAAATCCTATACCCTAATGCTTGCTTTCTCTCCGTGTTTAAACGCTGGGGGGTAGAGGCATTGAAAGGGAAGATCTTGGAGCATTGGGACAAGAAGCTATCTATGAATCCTCAAGCATAGTTTCCCTTGGTGCATTCCCCTTATGGAGTAGATGAGGTCCTTTCTCCCCTCCGGAGGAGGATCGCCCCAGATAATGAAAGGGCGCCCATCTATCATCGCCTCCGAGAACTTCCGTTCCCCTTCATAAAATTCCTTTAGCTCTTGAATCTCTGCCCCAGTAGTTAAAAATCTCGGTTCCGGATTGGCTTGACCAAAAGGGCTTAGCCTCTTCAGGTCCGCAAGCACTTCTTGGTTTAGAAGTGCCAGAGGTAGTTTAAGGTCATAGCTTTCCGCGGAGGGGGAAAGGGGGGGATGATCTCGGGAATAGAGCTTTATGCGCTCGATAAACTCTTCTGCCCTGTCTGGATGCATAGAGAACCCCGCTGCCCGTTTGTGCCCACCATACTGAATAAAACAATCTTTGCAGAAACTAAAAGCGGCGAAGAGGTCGAAACCTTGAGGGGTTCTCCCCTCCCCAACCAACACATCTCCCCTTTTGCCGATGACTACGGCTGGCTTCCCTATTTCTTTGCTCAAGGAACCTGCAGAATAACCAAGGAAGTTAACTCCTATCTCGGGGACAACTGCCACTATAATCCCCTTGTCAACCTTTGCCTTCTTCTTTACCTGATTCTTAGCCTCTTCAGCTCTCTTCCTCCATTCCCTCCCCGATTGTTTAAGTTCTTTACAAATAGCTTCAATCCTTACACTATCCCTTATGGAGAGAAGTTCAACGATATTGCTCTTCCCATCTTTGATCTGGCCAAACCTAAGAAATTCAATTATATCGTCAATTGAACCAAATCCAGGACAGATTCCAACCATTCCCCTGAGAGCCTGTATCCCCGGCCTAGTGCTTAACTCCAATTCCTCTGCTCCCAGCTTGGCCAGCACCCTATTCTCCTCGTTCAAAGGGACCTTGTCGGCTATCGTTCCCAGGGCAACTAAGGGAAGAAACTCCTTAAGAAACCCCCTATCCCCTCCCCCAAAGCTCTCCAGGAGGGCTAAGGAAAACTTTAGAGCGACCCCTACACCAGCAAGGGAGCGGAAAGGGTAGGTCGAATCCTTCCTCTTCGGGTTGATCACTGTTAGGGCTGAAGGAAGCTTCTCTTGTGGCTCATGGTGATCGGTAACGATGACTTCGATACCCAATCCCCTGGCCCACTCCACACCTTGGAGGTCGCTTGTTCCTGAGTCGACGGTGATTATCAATTTTACCCCTTGGGAGGAAAAGCTTTGGAGTAGCTCCTTAGAAAACCCGTATCCCTCCTTGTTTCTGTCCGGTATGTAATATTGGACCTGGGGATGGAGGCTCCTTAAGGTCCTCATCACCACCAGGGTGCTGGTTATCCCATCGATATCGTCATGGCCAGTAATCAGTATCTTCTCCCGGCGGGCGATACCCTCCCCCACCCTTTCCACAGCCTCTTTAATCCCATTGAGGAGAAATGGAGAATGGAGGTCCTCAAGCTGAGGGGAAAGGTATCTCTCCGCCTCCTCTGGATCCCCCAAGCCTCTTTTAACCAATATGCCGGCCAGGAACGGAGAGACCCCAAGTTTCCGGGCTAATGCTTCCATCGACTACCTTCCCGAGGGGACAAACTCTAAAGGGGGAACGACCCTTCTCCCCATTCCCTCTTTACTTCCCGGAGTATTGTTGAATTCCTCGATCAGATAGAAGATCATAGCGATAAACTTCTCCTCAAACCTGCCATGGAAGAAGCTATGGACTAAGTTGATATACTCCAGTATCTCCCTTTCCTCCTCGCTGATGGATTTATCCTCCGGATGGACCATTCTCACCAAGGTGCGTAACTCATAGCTGGGATAGTCCAAGAAGACAACCGAAGCCACGGGGTTAGCCATCAAATTGAGGAAGGTATGGGTCTCAAATCGGGGAGTCGTATACAGCTCTAAAGAAACCTGCTTTGTCCTATCCCAGAGGGACCTGTCCCGATAACCGGCGGAGAGGATCTCCAGCTTCTGCGGCATTGGAGCATCGAAGTTTGCCTTGAGTTCTCTTATCTTTGCTCCAATCCTCTCTGGTTTGGGGACAAATCCTATACCTTTAATGGCGTTGTTCACTGTGAAGCTTGAGTCACGTCTCCCTCCCCCATAGGTGGCCACCGCAGCGCTATGCGGTCCGGCCAAGGAAGGAGGTCCCCCCTTCTTGAGGGCCTCAATCGTCTCCAACCTAGCCTTAAGATTCCAGTCTATAAATTCAGGGCTCAGCTCCCGGGGCTGAAACTCCTGCCAATTGCCGTTGATCTTCGCCCTCAACAGACCAGCTTTCACCACTTTTAGGTTTGTCTGATGGAAGCTTTTTCCTTGCCAATAGTTTACCGATCTACTCCTCTCCCATACTCCAGCAAAAAGGGAAGGTATCTTCCCCCAGAAGAAGAGGAAGGGAGCAGCAAATGTGCCCCACCTGAGAAATCCCCTTCTGGTTAGCCTTGCCATTTTACCTCCTCCGCTTGCAATGATTAGGAATTGACTTTCACTGCGGTTCCGCTCACCGTAACCATCAGCATACTTCCCTCTTTGAGGGTCTCGTAGTCTAAGTCCACCCCCACTACAGCATCCGCCCCCATCCCCTTGGCCCTCTCCTCCATCTCCTCCAAGGCAATCCTCTGGGCGCGGGAGAGTTCCTTCTCATATACCGCAGCCCTCCCCCCGATGACATCTGTAATGGAAGCGAAAATATCCTTGAAGATGTTCGCTCCCATAATGGCCTCACCGGTGACTATCCCTAAGTATTGGCTCACCTTCTTCCCCTCAATGTAAGGGGTAGTGGTAACTATCATCATCCCTCCTTTGAAAAGGTCACCTTGCAAAAACCCGCCTAAAGATCTCCACCGCCTTGCGTATATCTTTCAAGCTGACATCGAGGTGGGTCACCGCCCTTATCCTCTGATGGCCAAAGGGGACAACCAAAACCCCTTCCTTCTTCAATCCCTCAATGGCTTGGGGAACCGTTAATTTGCAGTTGGCCAAGCTCATCACCACTATATTGGTCTGCACCGCATCCATATCTATCTCGATTCCTCCCAACCCATTGATCTCCTCGGCAAGGTAGCGGGCCCTTCGATGGTCTTCGGCCAACCTCCCTAAGTTGTTCTCCAGCGCGTAGATACCGGCAGCGGCTAAAATCCCCACTTGCCGCATCCCCCCACCTAAAAGCTTCCTAGCCTTCTTTGCGCGACGGATGAACTCCTTATCCCCAGCCAGGAGAGAACCAACCGGCGCCCCAAGGCCTTTGGAGAGACATACTGAGACGGCATCACAGTTTCGGGCATATTCGGCCAGGCTAATACCTGTAGCCACGCTGGCATTGAAGAGGCGAGCACCATCGAGATATACCCTAATCCCTTTAGCCCGACATAAGTCCCCTATCTTCTTCATCTCCTCCAAGGGGAAGACAGTTCCCCCTGCCCGATTGTGGGTGTTCTCTAAACAGACGAGTTTGGTCTCCAAATAAGGGGTCTCCGGCCCCCTTATCGTCTGGGCAATCTGCTCTGCGGTGAGCATTCCCCGCTTTCCCTTTAAGGGGCGAAGCTGCACCCTGGAGATAACTGCAGGAGCTCCGGATTCATAGTTGAAGGTGTGAGAGTCAACCTCTAAGATAACTTCGTCACCGGGGTTAGTGAGGACTTTGATGGCTATCTGATTGCTCATCGTTCCACTTGCTGTAAAGAGAGCCTCCTCCTTACCGAGGAGCTCAGCGGCCATCTCCTGCAGCCTATTTACTGTGGGATCCTCTCCAAATCCATCATCGCCCACCGCGGCTTTGGAAATCGCCTTCCTCATCCCGCGGGAGGGCTTGGTCACCGTATCGCTTCGCAGATCAATAATATCCATCTTTACACCCACTTTACCAACATATTATTGGCTTCCTCGATGATTGCCCCATAATTTTTGAGCACCATCCCTTTAGCCGATTCAATGTAAGATCTTAGATCTCCAGGTAGGTTAGAGGGAAGCTGATCCTCATCAAGGATCTCCACTTCCCCCCACGGGAGGATGAGGACATCCACCGCCAAGTCCCTCCACTTAAACTCCTTAGGGGAAAGGCTTATGCTATCAGCCAAGTTGAAATAATATCCCACCCTTCCCCCATTCCCCTGCAACCATAAATATAGTGTATATGGCTTCCCTGTCCAGTAGAATCCATAGGAAACCATTCCCGGAATCAAGGTAAGGCTTCCTACTTCATATTGGCGACCAATCAGGTGCCTCAGCAGTCCAAATCCTTCCTGCAGGCCAATCAGTTCGCAGTCGTATGTAACCTCTCCCCCAGAGAGAAGGCTCTTCCTCTCCTTACAGAAACTCATCTCTGTTATCCCATAGCCTATAAGGGGACTTAGATCAAATCAGGTTTTATCAGAAGACGCTAAACTTGAAATACTTCTTCGGGTTCTGTTTGACGTCCCTCACTAAACTGTCCAAGTCCTGGCTGAGGTTCTTCAGGTTCTCGTATAGGGCTTCATCCTGAGAGAGCTTTCCCAAGGTTCCCCTTCCCCTTTTCATCCTCTCTGTTATCTCCTGTAAAGAAGCTATGAGTTGATCCAAGTTGTTGGTTGCCTCTCTTAAGGAGCTTAAAACCCCTTCGATTTCCTCTCCCTTTAGGCCAGCCGATGAACTGGCCAGATGGGCCAATAGGGTGTCTAAGGTCTCTCCATTTTCCCGCATCTTTTGGGTAAAAACCCTCAGATCGCTGAGGCTTCCCTGAATGTTTTTTCGAGCCTCTTGACTGAATATCAGCCTTAACCTTTCCAAAAGGTCCATCAGGTCCTCTCCAATTGGGCCTATTGTGGAGGTCACTGCAGAGAGGGGAGATTCATATATTCCAGCGATATAATCCCCATCTGTGAGGGTTTGAGAGCTTTTCCCAGGAACGATAGCTATCTCCTTCCTCCCAAAAAGGCTGGAGCTCCTCAGTTTGGCAATAGAGTCTAAGGGGAGTCGAAGATCGGAATTGTCGATGTGCAACGGGACCACCACCTCCTCCCCCTCCAAGCGCATCTTTCCCACCTTCCCCACCCCCATCCCCATTACAGTCACCCTATCCCCTTGCATCAGTCCGGCCACATCTCTCAGCTTGGTGATCAACCTATACCCACGCCCTCCTATCGATACACCGCGTAGGAACATATCTCCCAGAAGGAATAGAAGAAAGGCGAAGATGATGGCCATACCAACCTTCGTCTCTAACTCAAACCGTTTCATATCCCTCCCTTCCATACTTCGAACTATCCACAAATTGTCTTACTACTGGATCTTCCGTTCCGATTAGCTCCTCTGAACTCCCCTCAAACCTAATCACCCCGCGGTGGAGCATAGCCACCCTATCGGCTATCCGGGAGACTGCAATTATGTTATGGGTGACGATGACAGAAGTAACCGATAGTTTCCGGTTAAGATAGCCCATAAGCTGGTTTATCTTTCTGGCGGTGACGGGGTCGAGCCCGGTAGTAGGCTCGTCATAAAGAAGGTATTGAGGATCCATAGCTATGGCCCTGGCAAAGGCCACCCTCTTCTTCATTCCCCCGGAGAGCTGGGCGGGGAATTTGTCCTCTACACCTTCCAACCCCACATGGTCCAAACACCACTTTATTTTCTTTCTTATTTCCCCTTCAGAGAGCTTTGTATGTCGACGCAGGCCCAGGCCTACATTTTCTTCCACAGTAAGGGAATCAAAGAGGGCGGAGCCCTGAAAGACCATGCCAAACCTTTTCCTTATCTCCACCAACTCCTTATATTTTATCTTAGTTAAATCCTGACCATCAAGGAAGACTGAACCGGAGTCTGGCTTGAGAAGGCCAATGATCATCTTTAAGAGAACACTCTTCCCACAGCCACTCTCCCCGATTATGCCTACTGTCTCCCCCCTACCGATCTTTAGATCAACCCCCCTGAGTACCTTGAGGTCCCCGAAGCTTTTCGTCAAGCCCTTTAGTTCTATCAAGGTTAGAATCCCAAAAGAGTGGTTGCCCAGAAATAGTCCAAAACCAGAATGATGATGGAGGCGATGACCACTGAGCTGGTAGTAGCTTTGCCAACCCCTTCCGCCCCTTGGCGGGCATAAAATCCTTCATAAGAGCTAACAAATGTAATGGTCAGGCCGAAGAAGACGGCCTTTATTAAGCCGAAATTGAGATCAAAAGTTTGGTATACCGATTTAAAGCCGTAAAAGAACTGATGGGTAGTAACATTGGTCTTCGCTATAGAGGTTAACCAACCCGCTATTATTCCAATGGCATCGGCAAAGATGGTCAGCACTGGAACCATAATCATCCCCGCTATCACCCGGGGGAGGACTAGGTAGGAGATCGGGTTGAAGGCCAAGGATTCCAGGGCATCTATCTGCTCGGTGACCCGCATCGTCCCTAACTCAGCGGCAATTGTAGCTCCCACCCTGCCCACCAAGATAAAGGCAGCAAGCAGGGGGCCAAATTCCAGAAGGATGGTCTTCTCCATGGTGCTCCCCATAAGGTAAAGGGGGGCATAGCTTTCCAGGTTGTAGGCCGTCTGCACCGAGACGGTCATCCCGGCCAAGATGGAGATGAAGAAGATAATGGTAAAGGATCTGTTTCCGATGACCAGCATCTGTTTGATCAAGGGTTTAGAATAGGTGCGAAAATCGGGAAGGGCCTTCACCATCTCCCACAACAGGTGGACC
This sequence comes from bacterium, assembly GCA_029932675.1. Classification (GTDB taxonomy): domain Bacteria; phylum SM23-81; class DAOVCL01; order DAOVCL01; family DAOVCL01; genus DAOVCL01. Next base: position 14,669 of record JAOZPP010000053.1, on the reverse strand, counting down.
ATCCTCCCCAAGTGGAAGGAAAACTTTATAATTTCCTTTCCAATAAAGAAAAACGGATTCACAACTTTGATCCCTTTCAGCCAAAAGAGCAAATTCGGTGATTGCCAATTAGCCAAGTCACAGGGCTATACCTTCCATAAATTTGGACCCTGGTGACTACCCCTAAGAATGCTTTATACTAAATTTTGGGAGGGTTGGCAAGGGTTTTTTAAAGGCGATCCCACACCCGCACAGCACCCAGGCACCTACCAATGCACCAAAAAGCAGAGTTCTCCAGCGGGTGGGTAGGGGTCAGATCTTGCTTTTTGCAGAAGTGAACGGAGTCGAACCTTTGAATAATAATTAGGACTTCCCCGGCCAGGAGAGGAGCCCTCCCAGCACAGAAATCCATAAAGGGTGGTTACCATAGGGGACATCAGCCAAGATTTTTAAATTTTGGAGTTGCTTTTCTGACAAAAAGATAGTATAATATTCTGTCCATGGCGGTAACGGGGACAGATTCCTTTTCTCCCCTTTGCTGGCCGGACCTATTTTTATGTAGCCCTTTCCAATAATAAAAGCCTTTCGGTTTGACAAAAAGGCTTTAAGGTAAGTAAAAACCCTTTGGCAAAAGAGGTGACTAGTTTGCAGATAACCCCTCTGGAGATAAAGAAACAGGAGTTCCATAAGAGCTTCCGAGGTTATGACCCGGAAGAGGTAGATGCTTTCTTAGCGGTGGTGGCCGAGGAGATGGAATCCCTGGTCCGGGAGAGGAATGAGCTTAAGGAGAGATGCGAGGCTCTGAAGTCGAAGCTAAAAGATTATGAGGAGATGAAAGAGGACCTCCATAAGGCCCTAATTACCACCGAGAAGGCAGCAGATGAAAAGATAGAAAATGCGGAGAAGGAAGCCGAACTGATCCTCAGCGATGCCCGACTCAAAGGTGAGAAACTCATTGAGGAAGCTAAGGCAAAAGCTCTAAAGTATGAGAGGGATATTGCCGATTTAAGTAATTTGAAGGCTTCACTGATCACTCGTCTCAAGGCTTTGCTTTCAGCCCAAGAGGAGATGCTTGAGGCAATAGAAAGGGAAGGAAAGGAGCAGCTACCCCTGCGGGATGTGGTTGCCCAATCAGGGGCTAACCTCAGCGAAGCGGCAAATTTAGAATAGGGAGCTTGCCCACACCACCCAAGGGTTGTTTAGAGGAAACAAGTTTCAGCCAAGGAGATAGATATGGAAGATCTAAAGAGGAATATCTCAGAGGCGAAAGCCTTTATATCCTCTAAATCGAAGATCAAGCCTAAGCTGGGGATCATCCTGGGCACTGGTTTAGGGGCCTTGGCCAAGGAAATTAAGGTGGAAACTACCATCCCTTACCGGGATATACCCCATTTCCCTGTTTCTACTGTCTATGGCCATGAGGGAAGGTTGATTTTAGGGGTTTTGGGGGGAAAGAAGGTGATGGCTATGCAAGGGAGGTTCCATTATTATGAGGGCTATAGCCTCCAGGAAGTTACCTTCCCAGTAAGGGTAATGAAGGCAATGGGGGTGGACACCCTTGTAGTCTCTAATGCCTGTGGAGGGATGAATCCTCAGTTCTCCCGCGGGGATATTATGGTGATTGAGGATCATATTAACCTCTTTGGTGACAATCCTTTGCGCGGGCCAAACGATGAAAGCCTTGGCCCTCGCTTCCCCGATATGTCCGAACCATATAGTCGAGAACTGATAGCCTTGGCTGAAAGGGTGGCCTTAGAAGCGGGAATTAAGTTGCAGAAAGGGGTCTATGTGGGAGTGCAGGGACCGAACTTAGAGACCAGAGCAGAATACAGGTTTTTACGGGGGATTGGGGCTGATGTGGTCGGAATGTCCACTGTGCCGGAAACCATCGTGGCTGTCCATTCGGGAATGAAGGTTTTGGGGTTCTCTGTGGTCACTGATCTATGTTTACCCGATGCCCTAAAACCGGCCAGCCATATCGAGATCGTAAAGACCGCCTCTCAGGCAGAGCCAAAGCTCACCAAACTGATGATGCTTACCATAGAGAGGATGTGAGGTGGATTACTCGAAGACCATAAACCTTCCTCGGACTGGTTTCCCAATGAAGGCGAACCTCCCCCAGCGGGAGCCGGAGTTCCTGAAGTTTTGGGAGGAGATAAACCTCTATCAAAGGCTGAGGGGGGAGAGGAAAGGGGCTCCCCAGTACATCCTTCACGATGGCCCCCCTTACTCCAACGGCCACATTCACATGGGCACTGCTTTAAACAAGGTGGCTAAAGACATAGTAGTTCGGTCAAGGTCTATGTCCGGCTACGATAGCCCTTACATCCCTGGATGGGACAACCACGGGATGCCCATTGAGATGGAGGCCACCAAAAGCTCTGGTCAAAGGGAGAGGATGGCGGTGAGGAAGAGCTGTCGTGATTATGCCCGTAGGTTTGTAGAACTGCAAAGGGAGGAGTTTAAGAGGCTGGGGGTTATTGGCCAATGGGATGAGCCTTACCTCACAATGTCCAAGGGCTTCGAGGCAAAGATCATCGGTATCTTTGGGGAACTTGTCGAAAAAGGGTATATATATAGGGGCTTGAGGCCCATTGATTGGTGTCCCCATTGTCGCACCGCTCTGGCCGAAGCGGAGATCGAGTACAGGAAGAAGGAGTCAGATTCCATTTTGGTTCGCTTCCCCCTCTTAAAGGATCCCCAAGGGGTATTCGGCGGTTCTAAGGAGGGGTACTGCCTCATTTGGACAACTACTCCCTGGACCATCCCAGCAAACCAGGCGGTGGTGGTAAACCCAGAATTTACCTATGTAATTGTTTCTTCAGGCTCTGACTCTTATTTGGTAGCTGAGGAGCTTCTTCCTCAGGTGATGGAGTTGGCCGGGATAAGTCAATACCGAGTATTGAAGAAGTTAAAGGGTGATAGGCTCCAAGGGTTAGTCTTTAAACATCCCCTCTTCACCCGTCCCTCTCCTCTCTTCCTTGCCGATCATGTCACCTTGGAGGAAGGAACGGGCATCGTGCATACCGCCCCTGGCCATGGGGAGGAGGATTTCGAGGTGGGGAAGAGGGAGGGCTTGGAGGTCTTATCGGTGATGGACGAGGCGGGAGTCTTCAACTCCCAGGCGGGCAAATATTCCGGCCTCGATTTGGAAGAGGGAAACAAAGCTGTTTTGCAGGATCTGGAGGAAACAGGAACCCTCCTCTATCACTCTCGGATTACCCATCAGTATCCTCACTGTTGGAGGTGCCATCAACCGCTTATCTTCCGGGCCACTGTGCAGTGGTTTATGGCTGTTGACCACCTCTCTCTCAGGGAAAAAGCATTAAAGGCGATTGAAAAGGTCAAATGGGTTCCCCCCGCCAGTCAAAATCGGATCACCTCTATGGTGGCGGGTCGTCCGGACTGGTGTCTCTCCAGGCAGCGCAACTGGGGGGTGGGTATCCCTGTCTTCTACTGCAGGGAATGTGGAAAGGAAATAATCAGAAGGGATCTTATCGAGAGGGTTAAAGATTTGGTGGCTGAGAGAGGTTCTGATATCTGGTTTGAGCTATCTGCCGCAGAGCTCCTTCCTCCTAAATTCAAATGTCCCTTCTGTGGTGGGAAAAGATTTGATAAGGAGAAGGATATCCTTGATGTTTGGTTTGACTCTGGCTGCAGCCATCTTGCCGTTTTAGATGGGAAACAAGACCTGAGTTGGCCTGCTGATCTATACTTAGAGGGGACAGATCAGCACAGGGGGTGGTTTAATCAGTCACTTCTCATCTCTATGGCCATTAAGGGCTCACCTCCCTATAGAACGGTGGTCACCAATGGTTGGATGCTTGATGCCCAGGGAAAGGCTATGCACAAGTCCCGAGGAAATGTAATCTCCCCAATGGAGATCTACAACCGATATGGGGCGGACATCCTGCGGCTCTGGGTGGCTTCAACCGAGTTCACCTCAGATATGAGGCTCTCCGAGGCGATCATCCAGCAAGTAGTCGATGCCTACCGGCGAATTCGGAATACCTTCCGGTTTCTTCTGGGGAACCTATATGACTTCTCCCCTTTATCCCATCTCCAACCTCGGGGAAAGCTCCTGGAGATAGATAGGTGGATTTTGCAGAGGTTAGACCACTTAGTAGAGAGGGTGCGGGGATACTATGAGGAGTTTGAATTCCACAAGGTATACCATAGCTTCCACAACTTCTGTGCGGTGGATCTTTCTGCCTTCTACCTCGATGTGCTCAAGGATAGAATGTATACCTGGGCCAAAGCATCCACAGCGAGGAGGTCTGGCCAGACGGCTTTCTATCTGCTGGTTACCACCTTGGCTAAGCTAATCGCCCCGATAATGCCTTTCACTGCGGAAGAGGTATGGAGAGCAATCCCCGGTTCGGAGGACCGACCAGCCAGCATTCATCTATCACTCTTCCCTGAACCGACCTTCAATTGGCTTGACCAGGATGAGGAGAAAAATTGGCGACAACTGCACATCCTGAGAGATGTGGTGCTTAAGGGGATAGAGGTACTCAGGGGAAAGGGGGAAATTGGCAATTCGCTTGAGGCAAAGGTAAGCTTGGAAGCCACAAATGTTGAACTAAAGAGACTTCTCACTCGATATAAGGATGATCTCCCTACCCTCTTCATCTGTTCCCAGGTTGAGCTATCCCCCCTTTCTCACTACACCTACCAGGATAAGGGGCTCGGCCTAAAGGTGTTGGTGGAGCGGGCTCAAGGGAGAAAATGTGATCGATGTTGGAATTACTCCCCCACGGTGGGGGAGAATAGAGAATTTCCTGGTGTCTGTGCCAGGTGTGCTAAGATCCTAAAGGAAGAACTGTGACAGAAGGGGTGGAAATGGATGCCAAACTCTTAAAGAAGTTTGAGGGACTGCTTTTGGCCAAGAGGAAACAGCTTCTCGAATCCATTGGACATTACGAGGATGCGCTGATGAACTCCTCCCTCAAGGACTCCATTGGGACTCTCTCCTCTTATACCAACCATATGGCGGACCTGGGAACCGACGCTCAGGAGAGGGAAAAAGCCTACCATTTTGCCTCCAAGGAGGGGAGATTGCTCTACCACATTGACGAAGCCCTTCGCCGCATGCAGAATGGAACCTATGGGAGATGTGTGCAGTGTGGGGAGGAGATCAGCCTGGAGAGGCTGGAGGCTGTCCCTCATGCCCGATTGTGCATCAAGTGCAAGCAGAGGGAAGAAGAGAAGAAAAGGGAGCTTGAGTCCTCTGCTTAACCGAGACGAGGAAATTCCCGAAGAGGGGAGTTCTTTACGCTTTCTGGGAATCTTCCTTGGCGTCGTTTGCTTAGATCAGGCCACTAAATATCTGGCCAGCAAGTTTCTCTCCTCCCTCCTCCCGCGGGAGGTTATCGGGCCCTTCCTGAGGCTAATTTTGGTGAGAAATCCAGGAGGGACATTCGGCATCCTTTGGGGAGGGAAACCATTTTATCTCTATCTCTCCATTTTTGCCGTGGGGTTGATCTGTTTCTATTTGGTGAGAGTAAAGGTCCCCCTTTACAAGTTCTCCCTTGCCTTGATCTTAGGTGGTGCAGTAGGGAACCTTGTCGATCGGATAAGGTGCGGGGAGGTCGTGGATTTCCTTGACTGCGGCATTGGTCCCTATCGGTGGCCCACCTTTAACATTGCCGATTGCGCTATTACCATTGGTATCTTTGTCCTCCTATGGGCAAGCTTTAGAAAGAGGAAAGGTTAACCCGGCAAGTCCCAGCGCCTGGGTTACGTTTTTGAAAAATAGGAAGGGGAGACAGTAAGGATTTCCTCCATCCGCAATTCAGTAACAGTTAGGGCCCTCTCAGGGCCCTATATTTGGCTAAAGGCCAATTTTAAGTCTATTGTGATTTGGGAATAGATTGAAGTCCAAGAATCTAAGGGTAGAGGGGATAAAAGAACCCCTTAGGTTAGATAGTTGGCTAGCCAGAAACCTCCAAGGTTTTACTCGCTCCCGTCTGAAGGGGCTGATAAACGATGGGTATGTCCTCTTGGACCACCGAAAGGTCAAGCCAAGCCATCGGGTCTCCCCTGGGGAGCTCGTCACCATAACTATCCCCCCTCCCCAGAGATGCACCCTCCAACCGGAAGAGGGAGAGTTAGATATCATCTATGAAGACGAGCACCTCCTGGTAATAAACAAACCGCCTAAGCTTGCCGTCCATCCGGGTGGGGGAGTCGATCACGGAACCTTGGTCAACCTCCTTCTTCATCACTGCAAAAAACTCTCTGGAATAGGAGGGATTGAAAAACCGGGTATTGTCCATCGCTTGGATAAAGATACAACAGGGGTTATGGTAGTAGCTAAGGATGACCTGACTCATCTGGAGCTCTCTGCACAGTTCAAAAGAAGGTCAGTGAGAAAAGAATACCAGGCCATCGTCTGGGGAGAGATGGAAGATGAGAAAGGGGTAATTGAACTTCCTATTGGCCGAAGCCGGAAGGATAGAAAGAAAATGGCCGTTAGGGAGCTGGGAGGCCGGGATGCAGTTACAAGTTATCAGCTCCTGGAAAAATATGGCCTCTGTTCTTACCTAATGATCAAGCTGGGCACAGGGCGCACCCACCAGATCAGGGTACATCTCTCTCACTTGGGTCACCCCTTATTGGGAGACCCCAAATATGGAGGGAGAGGAAAAATGTTGGGTAAGATTTCCCCTTCCCAAAGAGAGGTAGCCAAGAGGCTTTTAGAGATAATGCCCCGCCAGGCTCTCCATGCCTCCCTCTTAGGCCTTCACCATCCGGTGACCGGGAAATACTTAGAGTTCTTCAGCCAATTGTGGGAGGATATGGCCAGAGCGTTGGAGTTGCTCTGCTCCTACGCAAAGGTTGGCGGGGCGGGATAAGGGCCCTTCCCGTTTCGCAATAGCAGGCGTGATTAAGCCCTTATGCGCAAGGCCATCTCTATGATGCTTTGGTCAAACCCAGGGGTTTTGGGGCTGATGATAGACATCCTCATCTTGGATGTTGAGCTGCCTATGGGGGATGGCCCCAGAGATATGCGGAGGGCGAGATAGAATGGAGATGGGAGGGAAGATTTACCACTTCACTGAGTTGGATTCCACCAACGATTTTGCCAAGGGGCTGGCTGATGGAGCCGGGGAAGGGACGGTGGTAGTTGCCGATTCACAAAAGAGGGGGAAGGGGAGACTGGGAAAGGATTGGTACTCACCAGAAGGGGGGCTCTGGTTTTCCGTTGTCTTGGGAAGGGTGAATAATCTACCCCTATCTCTGCTCGCCGGTGTCTCCGTCTGTGAGGCCCTACAGGGATTTGGCTTCAAGGTGAAGATAAAATGGCCCAATGACATAATCATAGGAGGGAGGAAGGTAGCGGGAATACTTGCCGAACTGGAGGGCGAAAGGATTATCTTGGGCATCGGCTTAAACCTGAATATCTCCCGCTTCCCAGATGAGATAAAGGGCAAAGCAACCTCCCTTCTCCTCGAAACGGGCAAAACCTATGATCGGGAGAAAGCTCTCAAACTGATCTTAGGAGAACTAGAGAAGAGCTATAAATTGTTGAAAAAAGGTAATCTCCACTCATTGCTCAATAAATGGAGGGAGCATTCGACCACCCTTGGCCAGGAGGTAGAGGTGAGAACCCCCCAGGGGATATTAGGAGGCAAGGCAATAGATATAGCGCCAGATGGAGGGCTTATTTTGAAGCTCCCTGATGGCTCTAAGGAAAAGGTATTGGCAGGCGAATGCAGCCTCAGGGGAAGATAGGGACAGTTCAGGTCTATACCGGGAATGGGAAGGGGAAGACGACCGCTGCCCTTGGTCAGGCCTTAAGGGCTGCTGGCCATGGACAGAGGGTGATCGTGATCCAGTTTATGAAGGGGCAGATAAACTACGGCGAGCTGAAGGCCACAGAAAAGGTCCCCGGAGTGGAAATCGAACAGTATGGCCTACCTACTTTTGTTGAAAGGGGTAATCCCTCGCCAAAGGATCGGGAGCTGGCCCGAAAGGGGTTTGAGCGGGCCAAGCAGGTCGTCCAGGGGGCAAGCTATGATATGGTTTGCTTGGACGAGATAAATGTAGCCGTTGACTATGGACTTATCGGCTTATCTGAACTCCTTGATTTGATAAAAGGAAAGCCTCCAGAGGTGGAACTCGTCCTTACCGGAAGGTATGCGGCGCAGGAGGTGATCGAACTTGCCGACCTGGTCACGGAGATGAAGGAGGTAAAACATCATTTCCAAAAAGGGATCCAAGCTAGGGAGGGGATCGAGTACTAAGGGCTGGCTAAACCTCGAATTGTTAAATGGGGGATACAAAGTGCGGAGGAATAGATGCAGAGGCTGTTGGTAAAGGTCTTAGAGGTAGAAAGGAAAGGGGAATATTGGGACAAACAGGGCCTTCAGTATTCCCAAGTGGAATGCCTGGTAAAGGTGAAGGGAGCGGCCAGAAAGATCTTCCGACTGCCTAAGGGGATAAAGGGGAAAAGGGCAAGGATCTTGCGGCAATGCCTCCTTCCTTGGGAGATCAAACCGGGGGATAGCTTGGTTTTGGATCCTCAGGAGAGCAAAGAGGTAATTAGGGCGCTCATCCCCCCTTCCCCCTCACAAAGGGTTGAGGAGTCCCCTCCTGAGCATGCCCTTTTATACTCCCAAGATGTTAATCTCGACGGGCTTAAAGAGGACATCTTAGAGAACCCCTTTCTCAAAGCAGTGATAGGCCCTCACTATGGGGCCAGACTCTGGGAGTTGTGGACCAAGAGGAAAGGTCAGAACCAGCTATGCGGGACGGGCAATTATGGTCGGGAAGGGTGGGTAGAACTGGGGGGGGTGGAGGAATCAACCTCCGGGATGGAGAAGCCTGATGAGCTGTGGAACGCAGACTTCAAGAGGGAGGGAAGTAAGCGTCAACCCACCTTTAACTATCGCTTTTCTTTTGAAAAAGAGGAGGGATTAGAGGCTAAAAAGGGAATAAGCATAGAACCTGATCTTCCCATAGTCTATCAGGTTTCCCAGTTCAAATATAAAGGGAAAGAGAAGGACAAGAAGAAAAAGAAAGGGGAGAAGATCTCCATTGAGTATTGTCCCAAGATCTTCTTCGCTATGGGGGGGGAGGCAAATTTCCACAACCTCTTCTTTGTTCCCACTAAGGAGGGGCTCGTCCGCGCCAGGTATCATAAGCCAGCCTGGAAGGGGAGGTGGGAGGATGAAGGATGGGGCTGGAAGGAGAAGTGGTCGTCCATCGCCCCAGGTTTCGTTCTTCTGACCAACGAAAGAAAGGGAGACGGTTTGGCCATCCTCTTTCATCCCCGGAAAGTAAGCTTTGTTTGGTTGGGTATCGATAGCCGCTCTCCCAGACTCTTCCTCTCCCACTCCCCCCAGAAATTGAGGAAAGAAGCAAAGGCTTCCTATGGAGTTCTCTTTGCTTTAGCAGATGCTTACGATCTCAACCAAGAAAGCCTTCTCCTCCTCTCTCTGGGTGAGCCCTCATCGGTGGGTTTACCCTTAGCCGTAATCCTCCGCACCTCCAAGAAGTATAAAAGATGTTCAGTAACTATCTCTACTGATGGGAGGAGAGAAAAGTTGGATTTGAATCCCAGAATTTATCCTGAGGTGGGAAAGGTGTTTCAAAACTCTTTAACTATACCAAGGGGATTCTCCTTGGTCGGTGCCTCGTTTAATCAGGGGGAGGAATTCCTGGCTTGCGAACTCAAAGGGGACTAAATTGGAAAGTATCTTTCATCCATTGACAATGGGCTATGATTGGGAGATGGCCCTTCTTCAAGAGACGATGGAATCCGCTGGGGAGAAGGAGATCACCAGATTAGCCAATGATTTGAGGACCTTACTCCCCTGGTCAAGGGTAGGGATAGACCTGGACCTTTTGGAGGCTAGATTAGGAATCATTAAAAACTGGGATGAGCTCTTGGAGAGGAATCAGACCTTCCTTCGCCAGGCGAAAAAGGTCGCTGGCAAGAGAAATTATCTCATCCTCCCCTTAGGGGCAAGACCAACGGAGGAGATGCCCATCGGATCTCACATCCATGTGGGCACTGTCTATGACTATCCTGCGGCCACTGCATTGACCAACCAAATGATGAAGTACGTCCCTTGCTTTGTAGCTTTGATGTGCAATAGTCCCCTCTCTAGGTTTCAAGTCGGTGGGTATAAAAGTTTGCGGGTTGCCCATAATGCTGAATGGTGTTCCACGCCCCAAAGGCTCCAACATCCCCGGTTTGCCCGCCCATCCTGGGGGGAGGATACATCAGTCAAGCTTCCCTCCAAGCCTACCATTGAGCTCAGATGTGGAGATAGCACATCGGACCCGCGACTGATGTGCGAATGCACCATCTTTACCGCCGGGGTGATGTATGGGCTCTCCCGGAATCTGGAGAGGAAATCCCTGGAGTATGATCCAGATGAGTTCTTCTGGAACTCAGTAAACAGATGGAGGGCAGCTAAGTATGGCCTCCAGGCGATATTTCGTTGGGAGGGAAAGGAAGTGCCTGTTACAGATGTGCTCAAGGAGATGCTTAATCTGGCCGAGGAGGGGATTAACCTCTTAGGAGCAGAAGTTGGGGATCTCATCACGATTGCCCAGATGATAGAAAAGCGGCAGACTCAGGCTGATTTTGTCCTTACCATCTTTGAGCTGGAGAAGGACCCCCATAGGCTGCTGAGGGCCTTGGCCACCATTTTCCAGGACGAGGAAGCGTTTAGGAAGTATCTTGATAGGGCCCCTGTTTTGCCCTTGGTGGAGCCAATGGATATCAAGGATCACATCCTTTCCAAGATAACAGTCGAGATCACCCTCCATGACCTCTCTCTCTTCAGTCCACTCTCCCCCTGGGACCTCGATAGGGTGCTTGATGAGTTAGAGAGAGATGGGCTAATCGAGGTCAAGTATGACCCCATCTGGGGGAAGATGTATACCAGAAAGGACCTCCATTAGAGGGCCGATCCATCGGTTGAAGGTTCTCCACCTTATCTCTGACCCGGATTATGTACCAAGAAGCCACAGGATTTCACAAGACATTCAAAGTAAAGAGGTCATACCAATTGAGATTAAACCCCTCCTTTAGCCAAGAGGTGAAAGCCCATATGCTTGAAGAACCTTAGTAATCTGTGAAAATCTACGGTCTTCGCGATCTATGAAAATAATTCGAGTTGACAAACACCCTTATAGATCTCAGAGGAATGGTTTAAGGCCATCGATCTTTTTGATATAGAGAGAGTGTGAGCGTTGTTCTCTCTGGGGGCTTTGGGCCAAATCAACCTCGGAAGGTCATTTTGGCTCTCCAGAGGGAAAACAAGACAAGGGAAGGAGGCATTGTGGACTACACATTTGAGGAGTTGAAGGAAAAAACTGTGGCCCAACTGCGGGAGATCGCCGAAGGGCTTGACCACGACGCCCTGCATGGTTATAAGACGATGCACAAGGAGCAGTTGGTCTTGGCTCTCTGTAAGGCCTTGGGGATTGCTGCCCGTAAGCAGCGTAAGGTTGTGGGCATCAACAAGGCCGAGATAAAGAAGCAGATCCGCGAGCTGAAGGTTGAACGCGATGCTGCCCTCGAAGCACATGACCACAAGAAACTAAAGGAGATAAGACGTCGGATACACCGCCTGAAGCGAACGATACGCAAAGGGATGGCATAGATACCATCCAAGGGTTCTCTTTTCGCCCCACGGCAAAAAAAACTGAAACCTTGGTGGCCGCAATTTTGAAGATAGCCGCCAAGGGGCTAAATTGATGCCAGCAATATGAAGTAGAGGAAGGTGGCAATGGGATTCCTCAGCAAACTGTTTGGAGGAAGGAAACCGCGGGTTCCGCCGGTTTCACTCAACGAAGCAAACTTCCGCCAAGAGGTGCTCCAACATCCTGGGCCCTGTCTTGTGGATGTCTGGAGCTTCGGCTGTCCTTACTGTATGAAATTAGCCCCTACTATGGGGGCCCTGGCCACGAAATATAAGGGACGAGTTAAGGTGTGCGAATTGAACGCTGGAAGTTTCCCTCATCTGGTCCAAAGCCTGGGGGTCAGAAGCACACCCACTGTTTTGGTCTTTGAAAATGGGAAGCTGCTGGGCAGCGTCGTGGGATTTCGACCTCAGAGCTACTATGAGGAGCTCATCGAAACCGAGTTTCCCCTTTCAGGCTCAGCCAGGATGGAGAGGAACAAGGGGGATTATCCGTAAATAAGGGAACTACACAGGTTACATAGCGGGGCTGCGACCAAAGGATCATCGTGAATCGTAGCTCGTTACCTCTACTAAAATAAAACGGGGTAGAAGAAAACCCCCCGAGCTGGCAGAACCCCGATCCTGGGGGCAAAAGGGAGGGTCACAGAAGAAGACTTCTGCCACCCCAAGCGAAAAAGCCGTAGGGACAGGTCTTTAGACCTGTCCAAGAGCTTGGTCCTTGAGAGCTTTTCCCATACCCGTTTTGTCTAAAATGGTCTTGACTTAGTTTAGGAAATAAGGTTAATTTTGGGTAGAATCCCGAGGGAGGGGGAAGTTATCGAGACCTGACTTGCCTCAGGTGGAGATCTGTCCGATAGGGTTAAGGTGCTGGTTTAACTATACTTACCCATGTGAGCGTTTGAATTAAGGAAGGAGGAGATGATTTTCTATGGTATCCCTAAAATCACAGATTAAGAGCATAGAGGCCCAATTGCAGATGCTCAAGGCTAAGATCGAAAAAAGGAAAGTGAAGGAAAGGTATTTTTCTTCTTTATATGGGATGCTTCAAGGAATCGCTGATTCCAGCTATGAGGAGATTAAAGGGGCAGAATATCGGATAAAGGAAGAGAAGGTTAGATGACTCATTACATCCTTGATACCCATACGTTGGCTTGGTTTGTTGAGGGGAACAGGAGACTAAGCGAGAAAGCGAGGTCTATCTTATTAAACAAAACCTCTCAACTTGTGATCCCTACTATTGTCTTGGTAGAGATTAAGTTTCTCTATTCGAAAAAACGCATAAAGATCGACATCGATCGGATTACCAATGGCATCTTGGAAGCAGATAATTGCACGGTTTATCCTTTAGATGAAGAGGTAGTGGAGAAGATTCCTTTAAATCTTGACATCCATGATGTCATTATTTGTGCTACAGCTTTGGTATATCGGGATGTCCTCGGATATGAAGTAAAACTGATTTCCAGAGACGAGGAAATTATGAAAGCTGGAATTGTGAATGTAATCTGGTAAGTTTGATACAGGGGGGGAGGAACAGGGGTTATGGTTTTTGACAACTTGATCGGGCATTGATTTAGTAAACCTCCTTGCTCATACCAATGGGCATTCAAGAGAGTTTCCTCCCCCCTTGATGGGGGAAGACGAAGGGGAGGGTGAAGATTATGCCTGGGGATTTTGGAGCACACCATGCTTATTTCTTGATATAAGCATGGCACACAACTAAACCACCCATATGGCGGGAATAGCAGGAGCCGTCGTCCTATGCTTACCCCTTGCATTAGCTAACAGGTTAATAGGAAACAGCAACCTTCTTCTTAGATAAGGACTAGGCAACTTACAAAAAGGCCAGGAAGAAAACTAAAAGCATAATTAATTATGGCATCCTCTGATTTTCTGCGCGGATGGGTGCTGGCAGGGGCTGTGGCCTAATTTGGAAGAGAACCCCAAAAATCCTTGACTGAAGGAGGGGGATTCTTACCTTTAAGTGAGACATAAACCGGGGTTCATCCCATTTGACCTGCGGGAGAGTGTGGCCGAGGGGGGGGTAGGGCACAGAGCCCGGGGTCTGAAGCAAATAACAATACAAGCTGGAGTGTAATGAGCTGGGGATAGCCGGGCTGCAAATTTAAGGCAGACCGGCCTTTGTTTTTTGGGATTTTAGTGCCATCAGTAGGGATAGGGCTTCAGCTTTGTCCGAAAGGAGCAGACTACACAGAATAAAATAGGAAGTGTCCCTATTTTACTATTTTATACTATTTTACAGGCCAAAGCCCTTATAGCTACTGTTACAATAACCCCACTAACTTCGTTGACCTTTCAGAGCCTTTAGCCTTTTGAAGGAACTATATGGATCTCAATGGATGGCCAGAACCGTGGGAGGGTGAATCCGAATGAGAACCCTATTACGATTGGGTCTGGGTGCCGGATGAAGGATAAAGCAGAGAGCTTACTCCTGAGGGGGAACCGGAGCCCCCACCATCAAGGGAACCAAAAGGTCCCCCTTGGCGAGCCGCCGCAAATACAGCCACTGCTTGGACCAATAATTATGGTTCGATCTCCTTGGCCTCCTGATTCACCTTTAGACGTTGGGATGGCCATGGCAACAGCGGCCGATTACGCCTACATTTGGGGGGGTGGCTCTATTATAGCTGGACTAATGATAGGTAATGTACCTGGGGTTATCGGCGGTATTGCAGTTGGAGTACCATATTTGAGCGTAGGTGTTTTTATGATTAGGCAAACTTATCTTTGGTACAAGAACCATCCAAATAGAGGAGTTTTCTGATGGACATGAACCTACAAATCTTCTGTTTCCCTGCAATTTTTCTATGGACCACTACTTTGCTACTTGCTCTCCTTCGATGGTTTGTAATGAGAGGCCTTAGAAAAGGTGGAGAATCATTTTTGCTGAAAATTACTCATCTAATGGGAGGAAACAAAGCAGGGAATTTGCAGGACATCAAGAAGAGTCTCTGTACTGCACCCCAAAAATTGGACACTTGCTTAAGCAATAAATAGGCGTTACAT
>JAOZPP010000052.1 GCA_029932675.1 bacterium | reverse complement strand
AAGTGAAAAACTCCGTTTTTTCTTTTTTGGGCAAGTTACTTGCCGATTTCAGGATTAACCAAATCCGGGGTTATCATATCCCCATCGGCAAGCACCACCGCCCTCTTAATCAGGTTTCGTAACTCCCGCACATTTCCTGGAAAGTCATACTCCATCAGTTTCTCCATAGCCTCTGGAGCAACCCCCTTTATCTGTTTTCCTCCATTCTCGCTGCAGCTTTCTCGAATAAAATGCTCCACCAGTAGGGGTATATCCCCTTTCCTCTGGCGTAAGGGGGGAATCTCTATGGGAAAGCAGTTTAACCTGTAGAAAACATCCTCCCTGAATCTCCCTGCCCTCACTTCAGCCTCCAAATTCTTGTTGGTAGCCGCAATTACTCTCACATCTACTTTCCTCCATCTGTTCTCACCTCTCCTCTGCACCTCTCCTTGCTCCAATACCCGTAACAGCTTTGCCTGAAGATCAGGCTTTAAAGTGGAGATTTCGTCTAAAAAGATGCTCCCCCCATTTGCCTCCTCAAACTTCCCTCTTCTCTCCCGTGTAGCCCCAGTGAATGCCCCCTTGATATGTCCATACAGCTCATCCTCCAGCAATGAGTCCGTCATGCTTGCACAATCCACCGTAACAAATGGCCCCAAAGCCCTCTGGCTGCTATAATGACTCAGCTTGGCAATGATCTCTTTGCCCGTTCCCGACTCCCCAATCAAAAGTATTACCCCTAAGGCGTCCTTTATCTTATCTACTATCCTGAAAACCGCCTTCATCTTTCGGTCAGCGGTGATCAGCCTGGGAAAGCCATAGGTGTCCGCTGTCTGATAGGCCCGCAAAACGAGGTTTTCAGCCTCCAGACCCTCTACTCTGAGATCGGCAACTATCCTGTGGATATGCTCAGAGGCAGCTACAAAGAACTGCACATCCTCCTTCCTCCACCCTATCCGGCCAGGCTTTTGGGCCAGATACAGGATACCATCCAGTCTCCCCTTTAATCCCAGGGGCATAACTAATAGGTTTCGTGCATTAAGGGAGGAGAACCTACCAGCGGCAGAGAGCTTAACCAGAAGCTCTCCCGGCTCAAGGGAATTGGTTGCCAAAAGACGCAATGCCTTCTCGGCCTCCTGCTCCCTGAGCCTCACCCTCTCGGCTACCTTCAGATCATCAGCCTCTTTGTAGGCGACAAACCCTTGGTCTGCCCTCACCCTTTCGGCAATGGTATGCAGGAGCCTCTTGAGATGGCCCCTCAACCCCGCCTCAGATGGAGGTTTGAGGGATAGCTCCTTGAGAAGAAGATAGGGGTTCTCCTCAGACTCTGTGGCCTTGCAAAATCGGCTCTCTATCTCCAGGCGGAGCTCCGCCGTATCCTTTAGCCTTTCCTTGTCATTCAAGTCAACGAATATGGTCTCTGCCTCAGATATGAAATTCTGCGCCACATCGGGATGGGAGAATAACATCTCCGCCTTAGCCATCTGCAGCTTAGCCAATCCACAATAGTATCGGCATTCAGGCCCTATTTCAGTAAACAGACGATGGGCCTCCTGGAGGAGTTTTAGGCCTCGTTCCCTCACCTTAAGGGCACAGGCAGCAAATCTACCCTGCTCAAGAAGGGTTCTCCCAAGTTCAAACTTCTCCCCAATACCCCTGAAGATGGTAACAGCCTTAGCAAACCCTTCCTGGGCTTTATCATTCATCCCCTTTAGGTTATAACCCATAGCCAAGGCCCGATGGGAACAGCCCTGTTCAAATCCATCCCCAAGCTTAGTTGATACTTCCAAGGCCTTCTGCCCGTATTCAATCGCCTTATCAGGATCCCTTGTAGCCGCATAGAGGTCAGCGAGCTTGCGGCATAGCTCTGCAACCACATCCCCCTCGGGGGAGATCTCCCTCCCTATCTTCAGGGCCTCAAGATAGCTCCCCTTGGCTTTGGCATACTCCTTTCGCTCAAAGTGTAGCTCCCCCTCACTCTCCAGGCTCATGGCCAACTCACGGGGAAGATTATGTTCCTGGCTGACCTTCTTTGCCCTCTGAATAAGCCGAGAGGCCTGCGACCAGCGGCGCTCCCTCAGATATAGCCTTGCGAGGCTGATCCAACTGTGGGTCAAAAGGAGTGGGTCCCCCAACTTTTCTTTGATCTGGATGCTCTCCTTGAGGGCTTTCTCCGCAGCATTATGCTCGGCGGTGTGCCTCAATACTGTTGCCAGGTTGGTAAGGCAGAGGGCCATCCCTCGCTGGTCGCCTGACTCCTCATTTAATCGGTATGCGTATCTTAACCTCTTCTTGGCAGACGACCAATCGGAGCCAATAAAATCGAGGTGAATTAGACCATTCAATGCCTCCAACTCACCTTGCTTGTATCCAATAGTACGATATGTGCTTCGAGAATCTTCCAAGTATATCCGGGCTTTATCCATATCACCCAGGTTTTTATAAACCCTTCCTATACACCATTGGACCCTACCCTTTAACCTATTTTCAGCAGAGTCCTTTAGAACCTCAAAAGCTTTAAATGCAAAATGCTCTGCTTCCAAATATTTACCGATTTCTATCTTGACTTCCGTTGTTAGGGTATATACCCACGCTGCTTGAACGGAATCCTCCAATTGTGAGGTGATTATCTCTCTTATGGCCTCACCGGCCTTTGCTTCCGCCCTGTCCAGGCCCTTCTCCTTGTAGAGGAGAACCTCAATTTCCTTGATTAAGGCCTCTAATTTCGACGTTTTGTCACCCACGGCTTTGTCCCTCAAAGATTCACTTATTGATGAAGACCCGTAGATAAAAGGCAAGCTTCCAAATCCAGTTTTTATACCAGGGATGGTTCCCGATATTCCTCCTCTTCTTCATCTCTCCCAGTTGGTTAGATTCAGATATAGTGGAACTCCCTTGTATAAACTCCCGATTCTGAGGTTGGGTATATGAACTCCCTGAATTATTATAAGGAGAACCTCCCTTGCTACCGCAATGATATTCATCCCACGGCTCAGCGGCCATGAGCATTGGTCTCTCCTTCCCAGTGTTAGCAGAGGCCTGCTTAACCGGCAGAAGGCCATTTGTGGAAAGAAGGAAACCTATGCCTAATAAAATAATCCCTAATTTTCTCATCATCCATCACCTCACAGAAGGAAATCATTGACAGATTCAAACCAAAGAATATGATTGTTAGGCAAAAATTTAGAAGTGGGGCAAGTGCAACCTTTAGGTTGCGCGAGTGTTTGATTTATAAAGTTTATTTTCGCTTATTAAACCTGCGGCTACCAATCCTATGGTCTTTACCGCACAATCAAATATAGCCAATCTAAAGGATTTAGTCAAGCTCTTTTTCCCCTCTTTGTATTTTTTGCTTTTCCTAGCGCCTCTGGTGGGGGTCACTTCTGATTCTGCTTCCTTGCTTCAGGGACAATGGATTAAGTGAAGTAAGGCTGCAGCCAAGGATCATAGTAGTTCGTGGTTGGTTACCTATGGGGGCCCCGGCCAAAGTAAGGAGCTGGGCCTTCATTAACTCCTTGACTTTTGAAAAAAATAGGGTTATCCTCTTTAAGGAATGGGAAGGAACCCATTCTCCCTGCTGGCAAAGTGGGGCTAAAACCTAAAAACAAAGGAGGGCAGAAGCATGGGATCAAATGGAAAAAGAGTGGTCGTAATTGGGGGGCAGGGTTATACTGTGCCTGCAATTAGCAAATCGCTGGTGCGAATTGCTATCCTCGTCATCGTGGGGTTAATCCTGATTTTCACCTCCTTCTATCAAGTGGGCGCTGATGAGGTGGGAGTGATCAAACGATTTGGCAAGTACGTCGACACCACCCAACCAGGGCTCCATTTTAAGTTCCCCTTTGGCATCGACAAGGTGACCAAAGTGCCTGTGCAGAGGGTGCAAAAAGAGGAATTTGGGTTTAGGACAACAAGACCTGGGGTGAGAACAGAGTATCGGAGGGCAAAGGCAACGGAGGAATCATTGATGCTCACCGGCGATTTAAACTCCGCGGTCGTGGAATGGGTCGTTCAATATAGGATAAAGGATCCCGTCGCTTACCTTTTCAACGTCCGCGGGGTGAAGGGAACGATACGAGATGTCTCAGAGTCGGTTATGCGTCAGGTGGTGGGGGATCGGAGCGTAGATGAGGTGATCATCCTCTCCCGCCGGGAGATGGCCCTAAAGGCAAAACAGCGGCTACAGGAGATCCTGGACTCCTATGGGACTGGAATTCACATCGTCACCGTGCAGTTGAAGGACGTCAACCCCCCTGATCCAGTGAAGCCTGCTTTCAATGAGGTCAACGAGGCAAAACAGGAGATGAAAAGGACGGTCAATCAGGCCTGGGAGGCTTACAACAAGGTGGTTCCCAAGGCCAAGGGGGAGGCGGAAAGGACCATTAGACAGGCGGAGGGTTATGCCCTTAACAGGATCAACAGGGCCCAGGGCGATGCCAACAAGTTTTTGGCTGTCTGGAAGGAGTACAATCGCTCTAAAGATGTGACCAGAAGGAGGCTTTACCTGGAAACCCTGAACGAAGTCCTGCCCAAAGTAGGAAGGAAGTATATTATTGATTCGGAGCAGAGGGGACTGCTGCCCTTGCTCCAACTCGATGAGAAAGGGGGGAAGAAGTGATGACAAAATGGATAGCCATCGGGGTGCTCATATTTCTGGCCCTAATCATACTGGCCAGCGGCCTCTACACGGTTGATATGACCGAACAGGTGGTGATTACCAGGTTCGGGAAACCTGTGGGGACCCCTGTCAAGGAACCAGGCCTGCACTGGAAGAGGCCTTTTGTAGAGAAGGTGAACTCCTTCGAGAAACGCATCCTGGAATGGGATGGCAATCCCAATCAGATCCCTACCCAAGACAAGAAATACATCTGGGTGGATACCTATGCCCGGTGGAGGATCGCTGACCCTCTGAAATTCTTTCAATCGGTGCGCAATGAACAGGGGGCACAGGGCCGATTAGACGATATCATTGATGCCGCAACCCGGGATTATGTTACGGCTCATCCACTCTTGGAGATAGTAAGGAATTCAAATAGGGAGATGGCCACCGCCGAGGCGGAGATGGAATTGGCCGAAGAGGTTAGGATACCCATCCAATGGGGCAGGGAGAAGATAACCCGCCAGATATTGGAACAGGCGGCGAAGATGGTGCCTCAGTACGGCATCGAATTGGTCGATGTGCGGATAAAGCACATCAACTATGTGGAGGAGGTAAGGAAAAAAGTCTATGAGAGGATGATCTCGGAGAGAACAAGAATAGCCGAAAAGTACCGTTCTCAGGGGCAAGGGAAAAAGGCGGAGATAGAAGGTGAGATGGAGAAGGAACTGCAGAGGATCACCTCTGAGGCTTACAAGAAGGCCCAAAAGATCAAGGGCAAAGCCGATGCCGAAGCCACCAAGATCTATGCTCAGGCCTATAATAAGGATCCCGAATTCTACTCATTTCTCAAAACTCTGGACACCTATAAACAGACCATCGATGACCGCACCTGGCTGATCCTCACTACGGAAAGCGATTATCTCAAATATCTGAAAAGCTTAACCCCTAAAAAGCAGAAGGGGAGATTCTAAGAGCCTGCTCCCTTAGATGAAGTTAAAGATCTGCGTCACTATCAATCCCGTAATCGTCCCCGAGATGTTGAAGGCCATATGGGTAACTATGGCGGGAATAATACTACCTGTTCTCTCGCGGTAAAAACCGGCGATAATTCCCAGGATAAAGGCAAAAAATACGATGGTGAGCACCAGCAAACCGCTCACCCCCATCGTTAATAGGGCAAGATGCATAGACCCGAAAAATAGGGCGCCGACAAGCACCGGGAGGCTGATCCTCGATCCGAATAGAGTAAACCCATATTTAGTCAAGGGGCCCAGGTAGCCCTGGATCAACCCCCTGGTAAGGATCTCCTCGCAGATGCTGGCATAGATCCAGATAAAGATTACCACCTGGAAGAAAGAGAACTCCCCGAGAAAAGTTAACTCCTCTCCTGGGATAAGGAACTCAATTAAGCTCCCCCCAACCCCCATGCTCAGGCTCCACAGAGCAATCCCCTTCCAGTGGATGGCCCTTGCGAACCGAAAACCGTAAGCTTTAATCCTCCCCCTGCTCAAGAGCAAAATAATTAACAGGGAAAGAACTAACATATTCGTGTGATTGATAAATCCGCTTACCCAGGGTTGGGACCCCATTAGCTCGGATAGGTTATCGAAGGAGATTATAAATGAGCCAACGCCCAGGACGAAAAGTCCCAAAAGTATGGCCGCTATAATTTTAAGTATGGCAATCATTGGTTGATTTTTAAGGGCATCCATCCCTAAAGGTTTGTTTGCGGCCCAAAGTTAAGATGAGGGAAGCGGAGCCAAGGGGGACAAAATTAGGGGGGTGATGAACCCCCCTAATTCAGAATTTTCCATCCCCAAACCCCGCACCGGAGGCGTTCCCCTATGTTCCCCACTCCTCGGTATAGATGACCTCCCTCCTGCACTTAGGACAGAGGATTCTCATATAGTCCGTCCTCCAGACAGGCCTCTTATCCCGGGGAGCGGTTTTCTCTACCAAGGCCAGCTCCTTGTGGGAGACCAATATCAATGCTTGATTGGAGAAGGCCAAAGGGCCAAGTTTCCTGGCCAACCATCTGAGGTGGTCAACCGCAGTAACCGGGGCACCACAGAACTCGCAGAAGAGAAGCTCCTTCTCCACAGACTCCACTGTCTCCCTCCGGTCATAGGTGGCTAGGTCGTATTCCAAGGAGAGCTTGATCCCCTCCTCGGTAATACAGTTGGCCTCACACTGTCCACAGAAGTGACATAGATCGTAGTGAAGGACTAACCTCCTCGTCCCAGTTGGGCCCTTTCCCCTCTCATCTATTAGCTCAATGGCAGCGGATGGGCAGACCTGGGCGCAGGCCCCACAGCCCACACAACCTTCCTCATCATATTTCGGCTTCCCGCGAAAGGTCTCTGGAGGAATCGAGGGAACCTTGGGAAACTTGGTGGTATATGGCCCCTTGACAAAGGCCTTCACTGCCTCCCTTAATTCCCTGAGCTTAGGCTTTCTCAACCTTCCCTCCGCTTAATCTCCCTTCTTCATCCTCAGCATACTTGTCCATAAGGCTTTTCTCCCAGAGCTTCACTCCGAATATATGGGAGCCACGGGCGAGAGCATGCGCGGCCGTCGGTGAAGTGATGAGGATAAATGCGGCACAAAGAAGCGCCTTGATCCCCATAGCCGAAAAGCCAGACCAGAAAAAGGCGCCAAAGAGGATAAAACAAGTTCCCAGGGTGACACACTTGGTAGCTGCCTGCAGTCGGTTGTAGATGTCTGGCAGCCTAACCAGTCCGATACAGCCGAAGAGGTCGAAGAGGCCACCGATGATAAAGAAGATGATCCCTACGGTCTCACTCATCGAATCCCTTCCCTTCCAGATATTTAGCTAAAGTGATGGTGCCAATGAAGCTCAAAAGAGCCCAGGCAATGGCGATGTTGATGTAAAAGTCCTTCCCCTTAATTACTGCCCAGATGGTGCAGATCCCCACCACTAAAGTCCCCAGTATATCGATGGCCACGGTCCTATCTGGAGGAGTGGGGCCAGCACCTACCCGATACAGGCAGAGGAAACAGCAAAAAACCAGCACCCAAATGAACAAGGTCATTCGTAAATCCTCCTTAAGAATCGTTCAAACCTGGTAACGATTAGCTTAGTCTGCTCCTCAGGATCGAGAGTAGAGATATTTATCCAATGGACATAGAGCCAGTCCCCCACGATATCCACGGTAAGGGTCCCTGGGGTGAGGGTTATGGAATTGGCCAGAAAGGTCTTTCCAGTCTGGGTCTTCAAGGTGGTCTTCACCTTTACTATCCCCGGATTTATGGGCATCTCTGGGTGAAGCACCCGGTAGGCAACATCGAAGTTGGCCTTGATCACATAGTAGAAGAAGACAGGCAGGTAAAGGAGGAACCAACCAAGCCTCCGTGGTGCAAAATTAGTTTTCTTCCCTTGGCTGAGGAAGAGATTCGAAAAGAGGACGGAAATCAAAAGAGCAACGGTTACCCCAGCAATTACCTCTTCCGGATCAAGTGACCAGGTGAGGAGAAGCCAGGTGACAAGGGTAACCAGAAAAATTGTCATCTTCTTTGTCATTACCCCCCCAGGACAAGTTTAATATATGCAGATGTGTTCAAAAGGGCATCCCGCGCTGAGGCCAGAAGGGTCTTGGACATCAGGGGATAGAGAAAGCTCAACCCCAGGCAGAGGACGGCTAAAACCACCAGCGAAAAACACATTAAGAAGGGAACTTCCTTGATCCCCTGCAGGCTTTCTGGGAGATCTCCAAAGAGGAGGTTCCTCTGCACCCGCAAAAAGTAGAGGAGGGTAAAAAGGCCGACGAAAGCAGCTATCCCAGCATATATGTACTGGTGGGCCGCCACACAGGCAACAATTATAATCAGCTTACTGAAGAAGCCATTAAACGGGGGGATGCCGCTTACGGAGAGGAAACCCACCGTTGAGCCGGCCGTAGTAACAGGCAGCCTCTTGTTCAACCCCCCCATCTGGCTTAGTCTCCTCGTTCCCGTAGAGTACTCAATAGCCCCAGAGGACATAAAGAGAAGGGACTTGAACGTAGCATGATTTAAGAGGTGAAAAAGCCCCCCGATTATCCCCAGTGGGGTGCCCAATCCCAACCCTAAAATTATGTAACCAACTTGGCTTATAGTGGAATAGGCCAAGAGCCTCTTCAGGTCGTCCTGGCCAATGGCCAGCAGCGCACCCACCACCATAGAGAGCCCACCTAAGCCCATTAGGATAGCCCCCAGGGTGGGGGTAAAGCCAAAAACATGGAAGATAACCCTGGTAAGGGCGTAAATTCCCAAAACTTTGATGAGCACTCCGGAGAGCATTGCCGAGATGGGGGCAGGGGCAGAAGGATGGGCATCAGGAAGCCAGGCATGGAAGGGAACCAGTGCACCCTTTACCCCGAATCCCATAACCAGAAGGGCCAAGGCAAAGAGGGAAGCCTTATTCGCCCCATGAGTGGAGAGACTCTGGGCTATATCTGCCATATTCAGGGTACCCGTTGTGCTATAAAGGATGGCTATCCCCAAGAGGACCAATGTAGAGGCCACCCCACCCAAGATAAGGTATTTAAACGAGGCCTCCAACTCCTCGTGCTCACAGCCAAAGGCCACTAAGGCATAGGAGGCAATAGAGGCTATCTCTAAAAATACGAAGAGGTTGAACATATCCCCAGTAAGGGCTACCCCATTCATTCCCGCCATCATAAGCATAAAAAGCGCATAGTATTTGGGTTTGGCTGTATAGAGCTCCATATACTTTATAGAGAAGACTATGGCCAGGAATGCTACGGTATTTATCACCACGAGCATTAGGGTACTTAGCCCATCGGAGACCAGGTTTATCCCCACCGGAGGAATCCATCCCCCCATCTTATAGATGGAGGGGGAGGAGCCTAAAAGCAGAAAGGAGAAAACCATTAGGGAGAGGGTGCTCAGAAAGGCAAAGAGCCCACCTACCCCTCTCCAGAGCTTGGCGATGATTAGACCTAAAAAGGCCGCACCCAAGGGGATGGCAATAAAAAGTGGAAGCAGGCTATGCATCGTTTCTCCTGGAAACTCTCATCCTCTCAATCTCCTTATCTCGCTCATATCGAAGGTCTTATACTTCTCATATAGCCTGATGCAAAGGGCAACCATTAGGGCCAACACTCCCAACCCAATGACTATGGAGGTAAGCACAAGGGCCTGAGGTAGAGGATCTACGCTCTGGGTGGTGAACTTCGCCCTATCCATCCCCTTAAGGAGAATGGGGGCTACTCCACCCCTTCTATATCCCACCAAGATGAGGAGGAGGTTAACCGCGTAATCCATAATCACTATCCCAATAACTTTCTTGACCACATTCTTCTTGGCCACCAGGCAGTAGAGGCCCATAACGAAGAGAATGAAGGTAAGAAGGTAGACTATCATCGCTCCTCCTTCCCTGGTTCCTCCATCGCCCGATAAACTGCCCGGCCAAATATGGCTAAGGCAATGAAAACGGCATAGAGGCAGGCGGAGACCTTTACCCCAATGGCGATATTAGAAAGGGGTAAGGTGCCCGCGCTGACCAGCCTAAAGGGTTGACCGTGGTTGATGAAGTTGAGGAAGAAGTAACCCCCGGTCAGCCCCAAGAGGGCAATAGCTAAAAAGCCAAAGGCTCCAAGGTTATCCAACAGGGAAGCAGACTTATCACCAAAACTTCTCAAAGCCACCTCCTTCCCATAGGCCAGCATAATGAGGATGTAGGCAGCGGCTACGATCACTCCACCAGGGAAGCCTCCTCCCGGTGTGAGGTGGCCATACAGGACAATATAGATCCCATAGAGCACGATAAAGGAAGTGACGATACGCACCACCGTCTTTACTATTATAGTCATCCCCTGCATTGCTTGCCTCCCTTAAAGATCACCAGGGATACCCACTCTGGCCCTATCCCTCTCCTCCTTCTTCTTCCTCCCCCTCTTCCGTAAGACCACGAATGCCCCCAAGATAGAGGTAAAGAGCACAGTAGCCTCTCCCAATGTATCATACCCCCTGAAGTCAAGGACTATGGACATTACTATGTTTGCTGCCCCGGTGCGCTGCAGCCCCCTCTGGAGATAACCCTGAGAGACCTTCATCAGAGGTTTCCCAAACTCAGGCATATCCTTAAGGGCAACATAGCTGAAGGCCAAGAAGATGCCGAAGAAGACAAGGGCAGAGACCATTGCAAATGTGTCCCTGTGTTTTTCTATCGCTGTATTATCCAAGGAAATGGTCCCCCTGATCAAGATGATGAGGGCGATTACCTCCACCACTATCTGGGTGATAGCGATATCAGGCGCCCCGAGGAGGAGGAAGGCAATGCTCAAGGCAAAGCCCACAGTCCCCACCGAGATCACCGAGGAGAGCAGGTTCCTCGCCTCAATGGCGATGATGGAGCCGATGATCATAAAAACAAGAAGGACAACAAATAAGACCAATTCCTACCTCCCATCAAAGTTGGATGGAGTATATCCCCTTTAAATAACCCCAGGTGTTCACCTTTGGATATTTCCGCGGGGAATTCCTCCGCTTGACACTATAGGATTTTTCGTAACTCCCTCCTCACCGGAAGCGCTATTTAGGCAATTAGGTTCACCTTCACCCGATGATCCCTGATCACCACAGTGCCTTCCCGGGAATAGTGAAGTTTAAAGTTCTTCCCAGAGATTTGGATATCTTTAAACCGGTACAAAGCCCCTTGCACTGGCTTAAGGGGTTCTTCGTCCAACGAGAAGGAGGTAAGCTGTGGATCGAAGAAAACCACTTCCCTCCTTCCCGTGTCCCAATCATTCTCCTCCCACACCCCGCTGTCATGTATTTTCAAGAGGAGGAAGTCGTTCTTTAGAAGATAAACATCAAAATGGTTGCAGAGCTCCCGCGTTCCATTATCCACCCTCCACTTCTTTGCGCTGGAGGACCGCGATCGAGTAAGGCCTCGGGAGTTCAGGGCCACCTCTATTCTGTAGCCGGACTGGGCTTCAAAGGCCCTAAGTTCCTTATCATAGCCATTTAGATATCTCTGGATGAGCGAATCCGTTGCTGTTAGAACCTCCTCCCAACTATAATCCTCTTTTGCTTCCCTTAGGAGATCCTCCATCTCCTCCTCGGTCACATCCAATTTTTCCCTGAAAAGCTGGGCATAGGTGAACTCAGGGCCAGCTCGTTGAGCCCTGTCCTTCCACTCAATCCCCAAGTGATCCAACAAGAACCCCTGAGCGCTCCCTACTGGATATACCCTGTTCCGGGGCATATCCTCAGGGGAAATAGATTTTCCTGTAATCCGACCGCGGAAATCGTCAAGGAGATATTCGGGCATTGAGATCGCGGAAAGATCCTCCCAGAGGGGGGTCGTTAGACCATTAAGTGAAGACCTGTACTTCACCCGAGCCATCAGGGCAATGCTCTTTAGTTCCACATACCGGGCAGTCCCTTCGTTGATCTCTTCACCCTGCTCATATCTGGCCACAAAGGGGATAGCCCGTTTCCACCGCTGATTCCGCACGGCCAAAAATTGACCTATCTTCCGCCGGCATCCCCTCTCCTCACCCTTATCGGCCATCATTAAAGCATCCATTAAAGCCCGCATCTCCAGATAGGCAAGGGCTGTGTTTTCCCGATCTTGGATGGGATATCTCTCCTCCCGTTCCCAGGGGATCTCCCCGAATGCAGGATATCTGCCATACTTCTGGTATTGGTGGAAGTTCTCGTGGACGATAAACCCTAAGAGCTGCCCAACAGGCCTTTCCACAAAAGGGACGGCAGCGGCCTCCACCGAATCGATGGATAAGCCGAAGGCAAGCTGCCCAACCAACCCCTCATATTCTCCTCTATGAAATAGCACATCTGTTCCTAAATCTGGCCAATCCTTTGGGTAGGGAGCAAAGCCCTCTACTTCTTTTGGGCAGTTGAAGAGAAGCACCCACTTCCCAGGCATATAGAAGACAAATGGCCTCTCCGTTAGGTTGTATCCCGGCCAAACAGAGTCAGGGAACTGCTTGAACAGTTGGATTACCCCTTCACAGACCTTAAGTGCAGTGTAGTCATTATCCGATAGATCTGCAGCCCTCACCCTTCCCCAAAGAGGGGATGGAAAAGCAACGAACAACCAACAACCATAAATCAGAAAAAGTTTAATGATTGATTTCAACCCCTCCTCCCCAGCCTTAAGGATTTGCTAAAGGCCTTAGGAATCCCACCCCAGATCAACCCCCTCCCCTTTTAGAAAGGTAGATGTGGCCCAAAAAAGCGACCAGGGCGGGCAGATTCCCAAATAACCCGACCCAAAACCATCTGTTGGTAATCCAACTCTTGGTAACTCCAAAGTGTGCCTTCGAGATTAGATGACAACAGATCGCGCTGGAAAGGGCAAACAAGCCCAAAAGGTTTCCTGATGCACCCATTTTAAACACCTCTTTTTTAAAAGCCCTCCAAATGGCAGATACCCTTAATCGATCTCCTATCAAAGAACAGATCTTCCTCGGGTCTCCCGGATTAATAAAGGGGATCACTACCTCGATTGCCCCATTTGTCTTAATTCCCAAAAAGCTGAACCTTCACCTCATCAAAAGAAAGAGCAGAAAACCCAAACCGATGATACACCAGGAGAGGTAAGTGGAGAGAACTCCATCATGGAGTTTCCTCAACACTTGCACTATGTTGTTCCCATACCTCCCGGTCAAGTAATAAAGATCAAAGACCCCTTTCTCCGCATCACCGTAAACCCCCTGGAAACCCTTCAACCCACTGATCGTCTGGTAGAAGCCTGTCCCTAAGACCCTTACCTCCTGGGGATCCATTGTCTCCCCTCCCACGAACATGACTCCAGTGCGTCTCAACTTGAGGTGGCCTAAGAGATAGATGATCAATCCCAACAGAAGGGCAATAAAGATCAAAATGGTAGCCAAAGTCGGGCTCCAGAGGGCATTATAAAAGGTTATCCCTCTGGGCACTTGGTCGAAGCTATACCCGATCACTGGCCCAATGAAGTGACGGAGGGGGAACTGAGCGAATATGCCAAAGAATATACAGCCCAGGGCTAGAACCACCTGGGGAATGACCATTGCAAAACCCACCTCCTTCACCTCAGCAAGCTCCCGCGGCCTATGGCCCCAGAAGACGGAAAATAGCGCCTTTATAAAGGCGGCCAAACTGAGAGCACTGCCAAACATAGCTATTACTAAAAAGATTGGCTGGCGGGAGACTATTGTCCCTTGGTAGATCATCCATTTCGATACAAAGCCATTAAAGGGGGGAACCCCAGAGAGGGAGAGGGCACAGACCAGGGAGGCAAAGAAGGTATAGGGCATTGCTGAAGCCAGACCTCCTAACTGAGCAAGTTGGGTTGTCCCTGTGCGTTTCTCCACGGAAGCGGCGCCTAAGAAGAGGGCAGATTTGTAGATGGCATTGTTCAGCATATGAAATAGCCCCCCCATTATCCCTATGGGCACACCAGTCCCTATCCCCAGTACCATATATCCCACCTGACTTACTGTGGAGAAGGCAAAGAGCCTCTTTAGATCCTTCTGGACCAGGGCCATCATACCGGCGAAGAGGATGGTCAACCCACCGATGACCATCAGGAGCATCCCCATAGGCCTGTCCATGATAAAGAGATCCAAACTAAGACGTGCCAGAAGGTAGACCCCCAAGAGCTTGTCCAAGGCCGCCGGAAGGAAGGCCACCACCGGAGCAGGGGCCCCTTCTGCCGCAGTGGGAATCCAGGAGTGGAGGGGCATCGCCCCAGCCTTGGTGATCGCCCCGATGAGAAAAAGGATGAAGATAAAGTGGGATGTCCAATTGCCTAAGCTCACTGAGATCTCATTTAATCTAAGCGTCCCCGTTAGGCCCCAGATGAGGACAATTCCTAAGAGCAGGGCACAATCGGAAAACCCCAAAATGGCAAAGCTCTTCTTAGCCGCCAAGGAGGAGAGCTTATTCCCTCCTAAGGTCACCAGAAGGTAAAACATTAGGGTGACCACTTCCCAGAAGACCAAAAGCCAAATCAGGTTGTTGGCCAAAACGGCTCCACAAGAAGCTCCGAGAGTGATCAGCAGCCAGGAAAAGTAGCGGTTGGGATACTCCCTACCCCGCCAATAGCCCAAGGAATAGAGGATAAGCAGGAGACTGGAGAGGTTCACAAAGAGGACCACAAATGCCCCGAGATGGGGGGAGGAGAGCTCAAAGGAAAGGTCGATCCTCCCCAACCTCAAGGTAAAAAGCTGATGGACAAGCTGCGGGGAGAGGAAGATCCTCAGCGCAGTGAAAGAGGTGAACCCAGTGAAAAGAAAGGCTAAACCACCATGCAGGGGTCTCCACCTCTGGGGCAGAAGAAAGACTACCACCCCTATGATTATGGGAATAAAAATTGGATAGAGAAGGGTTACTGGGTCCATCCTATCTCCCCAACTCCTTTCTAATCTTCTCCGTCTTCTCCTGGGATAACCTCACCAGATCCTGCCAATCATATAACCTTCTGTTTGAGCCATCGTAGACCGCAGCCATCCTCTCCGTGCAGCAGTAGCAGGGATCAATCCCGGCGGTAATTAGGGCCACATCGGAAACGGTCTCCCCCAGACAGGAAGCCTTAAAGGAGGGAAGGTTGCTAAAAGTGGGGGCCCTTACCTTTACCCTCACTGGGTAGTTCCCTCCGTCAGAACGGATGTAGTGGAAGCACTCACCCCGCGGGGCCTCCTCATGACCTATTCCCTCTCCCGGGGGCATCTCAGGGATAGGGTTCCAGATATTCCCCTCAGGCAGTTCTTCTAACCTATCGACACATTGGCGAATTATCTTTATCGATTCGAAGTTCTCCAACAGCCTCACCACCGCCTTGGCCAGTACATCCCCATCCTCCTGCACAATCACCTTCCACTCCACCTTGTCATAGGCAGCGTAGGGTTCATCGCGGCGGACATCTATATCCACCCCAGAGGCCCGGGCAGTGGGCCCTACTACGCAGTACCTAATGGCATCCTCCTTGCTCAACACCCCCACCCCCTTCAGCCGGGCATTAAGCACCGGATCGTCTAAGATCGCCTTGGTGAGCATCTCATTGGCTGGTTCCAGTTCATCCATCACCTTCCTGATGGCCGGCAGATCCTTCTTATAGATGTCCCGCCGCACGCCACCTGGCCTGAGCATGGCATAATCGTTGCGGTTTCCAGTGATCAGCTCAAATAGATCGAGGAGGGGTTCCCGGTACTTCCAGACCCACATAAAGACGGTGTTGTATCCGATAAAGTGACCAGCTAATCCCAGCCATAAAAGATGGCTGTGCAGCCTCTCCAGTTCAGCGACAATGGAACGGATATATTGGGCTCTCTCCGGTACCTCCACCCCAGCCAGATCCTCCTGGGCCAAGACATCAGCTATGGGGTGGGACGTGGAACAGATACCACATATCCGCTCCACCAAGAAGACCAGTTGATCAAAGGTCTTCGTTTCGGCTAACTTCTCTATCCCCCGATGGTTCCAGCCAATTCTGATATCCATATCTACTACCGTTTCCCCCTCCACCACCAGTTTGAAGAACTCCGGCTCCTCTAAGAGGGGATGATAGGGGCCTATAGGAATGATTGTCTTCAATCTGAACTCCTCAGATATGGGTATTCCCCCTCTGGCCAGTCGTCAGGGAGAATCAGGCGCCGCGGGTCAGGATGGCCGAGAAATTCTACCCCAAAGAGGTCGGCTATCTCCCTCTCTACCCACTCAGCACCCTTAAGGAAGGGGGCAATCGATTCTATCTGGGGGGAGGGCTTGGGAAGCAAGGTCCTCAGGCTAACCATCAAGCTAAGCTGGTCAAAAAAGAAGTGGTACAATATCTCAATCCCCGCTCTGGTATCCACTGCACTGGCCGTGCAGAAGCGGGCCCCGAGCTCCGCAAAGAGAAAACGGGCTACTGCGGGGAGATCTCCCTTGCCCACCAGGAGATACAACCTCTTGGGAGATCTGAAGGCTAAATCCACCCTCTCCCCGAATTCGGCTCTTATCTTCTCAGCTACATCCATATAACGACCTACGGTTTATCGAGGTCAATCCTCAGAACATTCTCCTCACTCTCAAAGCTTGGCCAATCCCTTGACGATCCCAGAGATGATCGCCTCCGGCTTGGGAGGGCACCCCGGAACATAGACATCTACGGGAATGATCTTATCTACAGGTCCGATGATGTTGTAGGAATCCCTGAAGATTCCGGAGGAACAACCACATGTCCCCAGGGCAACAACCAATCCTGGCTTAGGCATCTGCTCCCAGAGATATTTGAGCTTAGGTGCTGCCTGTCTGGTCACTGCACCGGTAACTATCAGGGCATCGGCATGCCTGATACTCCCGACGAGAACTATGCCAAACCTCTCCACATCGAATTTGGGAGTGAGACAATCTAAAAGTTCGATGTCACAGTTGTTGCAGGAACCGGTGGAGAGATGGAATATCCAGGGTGATTTCCTCAGAGACCATGATTTTAGTCCCATCAGCAACTCTCCTTTAAAGCCCAACTACGGCCAAGATCATCCCTCCAATGGCCAAAATGGTCATCGGACCCCACATAAACTTCATCGCCTGGTCTATCCTCAGGCGGGGATTTGTGTTCTTTACCAAGATAATGAAGACCAGAATAGCTAAGTATTTCAAGCAAGAGGCCAATATCTGCCAGCCATGAAAGTTCATCCCTCCCCAGAAAAGGGTGATTAAGAAGACGGGAAGGATGAAGAGCATCATTGCTCTGGTCAGTTTGAAGATGGCCAAAGGTGCTCCCGAATATTCGGTAAATGGGCCAGCGATCAATTCCTGCTCGGCTTCCGGGATGTCAAAGGGCACTAAAGTCAACTTGGCCTGGGCACAGATCAAGGCCACCAAGAAGGCTATTATGCAGGAAGGATGCCTGAGCATAATCCCTGATACCTGCTGGTAACCGATTATGTCCCCGAGGAGAATGGAACCCACTTTAAGCACCGCGGTGAAGACGGCAATGATAAAGGGAAGCTCATAGGCCAAGATAAGCTTCATCTCCCTTGATGCTCCCAATCCCCCCAAGGGGTTCCGGGAGGCAGAACCTCCAATGATCACCCCTAAAGAGGGGAAGGCCAAGAGGTAGAGGACCACAATTAGATCACCAACAAATCCCGAGTCAGGGTTGAGGTTTATCACCCAGATTATCGTGGAGACCAAGGTGGCCCCAGCCAATCCTAAGAGGGGAGCGAAGAGAAAACCGGTGAACCCGCTCCCCTGGGGGACGATTATCTCCTTATGAAGGAGCTTGATGATATCGGCGAAGTTTTGATACCAAGGGGGACCAACCCTCCACTGCACCTTGGCGGAAACCTTCCTATCCACCCAGGAGGAGAGAAGCCCCACTATCGCCGTAAAGGCAAATCCAGGAAATACAAGAAAATATAACAACGGCTTAAGGCTGAACTCCATCTAAGACCTCTTCAACAGGCTTCGGGAGATGACCCTTGCTCCCACTTGTAAATCGCCCTTATCCTCACCATAAACCTCAGAAAGGGAAACGAACCTGAGTGCTCCCGATACACAGGTGGCCACACATCTGGGCTCTTCTCCCCGGCTAACCCGATCCTGGCAGAGATCACAGTTGGGGGTAAGGTGCTGGATTAGCTCCCCTTCCATCACCCCAAAGGGACAAGCATAGACACAGGAGCGACAGCCCACACAAAGCAAGGCCCTGCGCCGCACTATCCCATCCTCCCCCTTCTCCAGGGCATCCGTGGGACAGGCATTAACACAGGCCGGTTCCTCACATTGACGACAGTTGAGGGGAAGGAAGGCCAGCCCGCTTACCTCCCCATGTGAGAGCCTGGACTGCTGATGATGCCCCTGCCAACAGGCCGCCGCACAGGATTGACACCCAATACAGTAGTTGAGGTCGAGTATGACCCTCTTCTCCTCCAATTCAGTCCCCTTTGGCCTTGGTGATCCTCACCCTTTGGGGGCGTAAGGAAAGCTCGCCCAGGGTCCTCCCCACCTCCCAAGGAAAGAGCCTGCGTAGCTGAGGAAAGTGGGCAGGTCCCGTAGCCTGATCCTCCTTTAGCCGTTCGTTTATGGTGACGGTAAATGTCTCCTTTCCAGCCGGCGAGCTCACCACTGCCTTGGCCCCTGCCTCCAGTTTCAGCTTTTCGGCGGCAAGCGGACTGAGCTCGATGGAAGGTTCTGCACAGATCTTCCTCGCCCAACCCAAGTGGCCGGTAATTGAACCATCCCCCAGGTGTGCGGGGTGGGCAGAGGGAATAAGCCAAAAGGGGAGGTTCTCTTGGGGGGCCTTGGAGAGCTCCTCCTCCCATAGGGCTTGAGCCCTTTGGACGATCTCCCTCTCAGGAAGGGGTTCCCCTTTCACTGCCTCCCTTAACTTATCCTCATTGGGAGGGGGAAGCTTCCCCTCACCAGCTATATCCTGGAAGATTTCCCCCTCGGCCTTGGCCACACCCGGAGGCGGCAATACTGGTTCCATCCTCCGCAAGGCTCCATCCAAGTAGAGAAGGTTCCCCCCCTTCTCCAAACCAGACGCCGCGGGGAGGGCAAGCTCTGCCCTCTCCGTCGTCCGGTTAGGAAGAACGGCAGTGGCCCAAAGGAAGTCAAGCTTCTTCAGGATACCATCCTCAGTTCCCCCGGGGAGGGAGGAGAAAAGATCAAACCCAATGACGAAGAGTCCCTTTACCTTTCCCAGTTCATCCAAAAGCTGCGCACCAGAGGGCCCCTCCCCCAGGATGAGCCACGTTCCAAACCCATTTTGATAGACAGGGAGATGGAGAAATCTCCCCCCGCTAATGGAGGCCAGCAAGCTACCGAACAATGCGGCCAGCCCTACTGGTCCCACCCTCCCCCAGAGATTAGAGAGAATAACCATTCCCTGGCGGGCAGAGGCAAGCTGGGAGGCTACCTCCTCTATTTCCCCCTTATCCAGGCCAGCGATCTCGGCTACCCCCTCTAACTCGATTTCCTTAAATAGGGGAGCTAAATAGGAAGGTTTTGACCTATAGATCGCTTTGGCCAACCCGGCTAGGACAAACCCCTCAGTCCCCGGCTTGGGTTGCAGGTGATGGTCGGCAAACCAGGTTGGTTTGGTGCGCACAGAATCGAGGACAAAGAGCCTGTTCTTCCTCTCCCTATACTTTGCCCTGAGCACCCTCTGAGAGATAACCGGATGTTCCATAAAGGCATCCCCCACAAGGAGGATGAAATCCGACCCCTCTACCTCCTCCATCCCTGGCCCACCAATCAGCCCCAACCATCTCAAAACTCGAAATGCCTCCCCGTCTTCTGGGGCCAGATGGACAACCCCACCTGAGCCCATGGAGCGGGAGAACTCCTTGGCCAACCAAGCCTCCTCTAATGTGAGATTGGGGCCAAGGAAGATATAAGTCCCCTCCCCTAATTTGGAGGCTATTACCCTCTTGACTTTCTTCCAATCTGCTTGTTTAGCTTGCAAAAGGGGAGCAACGAGCCTCTGGGGATGGTCCAATAGGTCGATCACCGAGTTTCCTCTGGAGCAGAGAGAACCCTCGTTTATTTTATCCCCTGACTCATAGTTCAGGTGGAGGAGGGAATTCTCCCCGAAGATGAGAGCAAACTCTCCCCCCTCAACCCTCAACCCATCCTGCAGGCAGCAGAAGGGGCAGATGCCTCGCCTCATCTCACCCATTTACCCAAAGACCCCCGGTATATCCTTTATATCCGCATAACACATATCAGGTCCATCCTTACAGAGGAAGTATTTTCCGATAATACACCGCCCACATTTACCGATACCACAGCTCATGTTCCTGTTCATAGAGAGGTAGATCTGCTCAGGGGCAAAGCCGATATCGATCAGCTTGTAGGTAACGAACTTTAACATTACCTCTGGCCCACAGGAAACCACATAGGAATTCTTTAGATCGATATCCAGGTCATCCAGGAGGGTAGTCACCAAGCCCACCCTTCCCTTCCATCCTGGGGCGGGAACATCTATGGTCACCGTAAAATCAACCTTTTCCAACTTCTCCCATTGGGGATAGAGCTTCTGGAAACAGAGCTCCTCCGGCATCCTTGCCCCATACTTTATAGACACCTTTTTGAATTTGTCGAGATTGGCAAAGAGATAATAGAGGAGCGACCTCAGGGGGGCTAACCCTACCCCACCCCCCACAATTAGCACCTCCTTGCCCACAAACTTCTCCACTGGATAGCCCTTGCCAAACGGCCCCCTCAGGCCTAAGCTCACCCCTGGTTGCAAGTTATGCAAGGCCTCAGTTACCCTCCCCGTCTTGAGGATAGTTATCTCCATCCTCTCCTCCTCATACGGTGAGGAGGAGGGGGTAAAAGGAGCCTCCCCCACTCCCGGAACGGTGAGCTGCATAAACTGTCCAGCCCGGAAGGGGATGGGTTGCGCGGGTTTGAGGACGAATGTCTTTATGGTGGGGGTCTCCTCCACCACCTCCAAAAGCTCTGCCTCCACAGGGAGATATGGATTCTCCATCTCAGACCTTCTCCTTCACCGGCTTGGAACCCAACTCCTGCAGGCACTCCCTGATGTCAATCTTGCCCATACAGGCCTCTATGCAACGGCCGCAGCCGGTGCAGGCCTCCACTCCATAGTTTTCCACAAAATAGTCGAACTTACAATTAAACCGGTTCTCAAACCTGGTGGTTAACCTCGGCTTAGGGGTGAGGCCACCAGCCATCCTCCAATAACCTGGAAAGTAACAGCCATCCCAGATCATCACCCTCTCATTTGCCCTCTTTCCCTTCTGGTCGTAGAGGAGAAAACAGCGACAGGTGGGACAGATATAGAGACAGGCCCCACACTCCACACATCGTTCGGCGAGCTTAGCCCATTTTGGGGAGCCGGTGGATCCCTTTACCAAGGGGTGATAAGGGGGTTTAATTCCCAATTCAGAATTGAATCCCTCCACCTCCCTGGTTACCTCCTCCCTCTTCCTCTTTCTTTCCTGCAGTTCCTCATCTGTGAGCTCCCGAAAGAACCCCCTATGATCCTTGATTAGCCTCCTTCCCCTCTCCGAACCAATCTCCACCAACATCCCTCCCTCCAGGGAAGAGAAGTTGAGATCAAACCCAGACTCTGGGTAGGGCTTCCCCCCCATTGCCGTGCAGAAACAGGTTTCCTCCGGTCTGGTGCAGTCGGCGGAAATGATCACTGTAGAACCCCTCCTCGCCTCATAGAAGGGGTCCTTAAAATCTCCCTCCAGAAATACCTTGTCCAAAACCTTTAACCCCTCCAGATCGCAAGCCCTAGCCCCCACTATTATCCTCTCCCCTACCTCTGGTTTCCAACTCCCTTTGGGGTACTCACCCACCTTGGAGAGGGGCAAAAAGAAGAGGGCCTTGAGCGGCTGCACTGTCCTTCTCCCTCCGGTGAGCACATCCTCCAAATTGCCCCCAGAAAGCCTCTCTAAGTATATCCCTTCATCCTTTACCACACTGGAGTAGAGTTCTGCTCGATGGGATAGGGCGATAAAGAAGGGAATGATGTTTTTCTTCTCTATATACTTAGCTTCCATTTGGGAAATTTTTCACAAGTTGGGTCAATAGTAACAAAACAGTTAAGGGTTGTCAAGTTTTTTTTGAGAGGTTGCTGAAAAAGTGGGTTTTTGTAAAACGAAGGCTTTAGGTGGATTCCCC
>JAOZPP010000051.1 GCA_029932675.1 bacterium | reverse complement strand
TGTTTATATGCGGCTTCCTCCGCTCAAACCTCTTCTTCGCCATATCCTATTCTCCTCCTTTCAAACTCTTCTTCCCCGCAGCCGGGAGATAATCTCTTCAGCTATAGGTTTAGGGACCTCATCATAATGGGAAAAATGCATCGTATAGAGGGCCCTTCCTTGAGTAAGGGACCTCAAATCTGTGGCATAACCAAACATTTCTGCAAGCGGAACCCTGGCCTCTATGATCCGCTCATCCCCGCTGGTTGTTATCCCCTCTATCTTCCCCCTCCTGGAGTTTAAGTTTCCAATTACATCCCCTAAATAGCTCTCTGGCACGACCACCTCCAGAGAGAAGATGGGCTCCAAGAGTACAGGGGAAGCCTCTAAGGCTGCCTGTCTAAAGGCCATAGAGGCAGCTATTCTAAAAGCAACCTCTGAGGAGTCCACATCGTGATAAGATCCCCCAATTAGCTCCACTCCTACATCCTCCACCGGATAGCCGGCCAAAACCCCATTACTCAACGCCTCCCTCATCCCTTCCTCAGTGGCTTTTATATACTCCTTGGGGATAAAGACCCCTTGAAGGGAAACCTGAAAGGAGAACCCCTCTCCCCGCCCAAGGGGGTAAAGTCTAACGAGGACATGACCATATTGACCTCTCCCCCCCGTTTGCCTGATGAATTTTCCCTCACCCTGACCAACCTTGGTAATGGTTTCCCTATAGGCAACCTGGGGGCTCCCCACCCTGGCGCGCACCTTGAACTCCTTGAGCATCCGCTCAGTGATCACCTCCAAATGTAGCTCACCCATTCCTGAGATAATCGTCTGACCTGTCTCCCTATCCACTTTAACCGTAAAACTTGGATCTTCCTCACTCAGCCTGCGGAGGGCAAGATCGAGTTGATCCCGATCAGCCTTCGTCTTAGGCTCAATGGCTACAGAGATAACCGGTTTAGGAAACTCCATCTTCTCCAAGAGAATGGGCCGCTGGGGATCGGAGAGGGTATCTCCGGTAGTCACTCCCTTCAGGCCCACAAAGGCAGCGATCTCCCCCGCCACAACCTCCTGGCGATCCTGGCTCCGGTTAGCATGCATGAGGAGGATCCTCCCCACCCTTTCCCGTCGACCGGTGGAGGCATTGAGAACTGCTGAGCCAACCCTTAACCTTCCTGAATACACCCGAACAAAGGCCAATTTTCCGGTATGAGTACCGGCCATTATCTTAAAAACCAAAGCTGCAAATGGCTCATCAGGGGAGGCCTTCCTCATTTCCTCCCTCCCAGTATGAGGGTTTGTCCCCACTACAGGTCGCATATCGATTGGGGAGGGAAGGTAGTCGACTATGGCATCTAAAAGCCTCTGCACTCCCTGATTCCGGAAGGCAGCCCCACAGAGGACGGGGATAATCTTTCCTAATAAGGTCGCTTTTCTGAGAGGAGGGATGATCTCCTCAGGTCTGATTGGGCTCCCCTCTAAATATTTCTCCAAAAGGTTGTCGTCATATTCAGAGACTGCCTCCAACAAAACCTCACGCGCTCTTGCCGCCTCCTGGTTCAGCTCTGCGGGAATGGGAAGATCATCATAGGTGGCTCCCAAGTTCTCTTGATGATAGAAACGTGCAGTCATTGTCACCAAATCTACAATCCCGCGAAAGGAATCCCCCTGCCCAATAGGAATCTGAATGGGAACCGCATTGGCCTCAAGCCTCTCCCTGATCATCTCTACTGCATTCCAAAGGTCCGATCCAACCCTGTCCAATTTGTTCACAAATACAATCCGAGGAACCTTATACTTATCCGCCTGCCTCCAAACAGTCTCCGATTGAGGCTCTACCCCAGCCACCCCACAAAAGATGATCACTGCCCCATCTAAAATTCTCAAAGAGCGCTCTACTTCAACCGTAAAGTCTACATGCCCAGGCGTGTCAATGATATTTATCCGGTGCCCCCTCCAGAAACAGGTGGTGGCCGCAGAGGTAATGGTGATCCCCCTCTGTTTCTCCTGTTCCATCCAATCCATAGTTGCCGCACCATCATCTACCTCCCCCATCCTGTGGACCTTGCCCGTATAGTAGAGTATCCTCTCGGTAGTGGTAGTCTTCCCTGCATCTATATGCGCAATCAATCCGATATTGCGCATCTTTCCTAAGGAAAATTTCTGCGCCATAAATTACTCCAAAGATCAAACTGCTCCCCATCCCTCACCACCTGTAATGGGCAAAGGCCCGGTTAGCCTCGGCCATCTTGTGAGTAACCTCTTTCTTCTTTATTGCCCCCCCCTCACCCCGCGCAGCAGCTACCAGTTCAGCAGCCAATTTCTCGGCCATACTCTTCCCTGGACGCTCCTTGGCGTAGGTCTTCAACCACCTGATGGCCAATGCGGTCCTTCGATCGGACCTTACCTCGACCGGAACTTGGTAAGTGGCCCCACCAACCCTTCTGGACTTAACCTCTAAAACTGGTTTGACATTGTTCACGGCCTTATTAAAGATATCCAAACCCTTCTCCCCCCCCTTCTCCTGGGCTAATTCCAATGCTCGATAAAATATCTTTTCCGCTAACCCTCTCTTCCCATCTTTCATTAGGCAATTTATAAACTTATTTACCAGAGGGCTGTTATATTTAAGGTCAGGCAGAACCTCCCTCTTGGTTACCTTTTTCCTTCTCGGCATACCTCTCTATTTTCCTTTCTTTGTACCATACTTGGACCTTCCCTGTTTCCTGTCCTCTACCCCA
Source organism: bacterium (assembly GCA_029932675.1). Classification (GTDB taxonomy): domain Bacteria; phylum SM23-81; class DAOVCL01; order DAOVCL01; family DAOVCL01; genus DAOVCL01. Next base: position 19,810 of record JAOZPP010000051.1, on the reverse strand, counting down.
CTGGCATCAAGAGTACCTCTGATGATATGATATCTGATTCCAGGCAAATCCTTAACCCTACCCCCCCTAACCAGAACGATGGAATGTTCCTGGAGATTATGACCTTCACCCGGTATATAGGCGGTCACTTCTACCCCCGAGGTTAGCCTCACCCTAGCTACCTTCCTCAAAGCAGAGTTCGGCTTCTTCGGGGTTGAAGTGTAAACCCGGGTGCAGACTCCCCTCCGCTGCGGGGAACCCTTAAGTCCCGGCATAACCCCTTTTGATTTACTCCTCTTTCTTCCCTTCCTAATAATCTGATTGATAGTGGGCACTATTCCCCCTACACCTTTTTATAAGCCCCTACTCTGTCAAACCATTTTAAATTTCACTAAGGGAATACAAAAGTCTAAAATATAGAAAAAAATCCTTTAGAGTCAAGTTTTTTTCTGGCAATTTTTGCCCTCAATTGGAGAAAGAGTCTTCCCCCTAAGGATAAGGCGAAGTTAAATCAGAAGGTTACTCTTTTTTTACCACCTCCAACTCTTCCTTCTCCTCTTCCTCCTCCTTTGGAGAACTAACCTGAAGCCTCTTATATCTATCCAGTCCTGTCCCCGCAGGAATGAGGTGGCCCATAATGACATTCTCTTTTAGGCCTAAGAGTTCATCCCTCCTCCCCATAATCGCTGCTTGGGAGAGAACCCTAGTCGTCTCCTGAAAGGAAGCAGCGGAGACAAAGCTATCTGTGCTCAAGGCAGCCTTTGTTATCCCTAAGAGCAATGGTTGAAAAGTTGCCGGCTCCCCTCCAGCCCTCATTACCTTGAGGTTCTCCTCCTGAAACCTAAACTTGTCTACTTGCTCCCCCTCTAAGAACTGAGTATCCCCTGGATCTACCACCTTCACCTTCCTAAGCATCTGCCTAACGATCACCTCTACATGCTTGTCATTTATCCTTACCCCTTGGAGCCGATAGACCTCCTGGACTTCGTTCACCAAATATTCCTGCACTGCCTTAGATCCCTTTATCCTCAGGATATCCCGCGGGTCAATGGGCCCTTCGCAGAGCTTCTCACCAGCCTTAACCCGGTCACCATCATGCACCCGAAAATGTTTGCCCTGGGGGATCAGATACTCCTTTACCTCCTCGTTCTCACCCTCTACCACCACTTGCCTGGCTCCCCTGATTAACTTGCCAAACCTCACTACGCCATCGATCTCGCTGACCACAGCCGGATCCTTTGGCCTCCGCGCCTCAAAGAGCTCAGCGACCCGCGGAAGGCCCCCAGTTATGTCCCTTGTCTTGCTGATCTCCTTAGGGATCTTTACCAACGGATCACCGGCGTGGACCATATCCCCGTCGTTGACCATCAGGTGGGCACCAGTCGGGATGGAATAGCTAACCAACTTCTTCCCTCTTCCATCCAAGATGTTAATATAGGGATGCAGAACCTTCTCTCGATCCTCCACAACTACCTTCTGCCGCAGGCCGGTTGTCTCATCAAGTTCCTCTTTAACTGTAACATCGCGTACCAGGTCTGTAAAGGAAACCTTTCCCTCCCTTTCGGTAAGAATGGAGTTGGAGTAGGGATCCCATTCGAAGAGGGAATCGCCTTTCTTCACCTTCTCCCTATCTTTCACCTTCAAGTATGCTCCATAGGGGACAGTATATCTACCCCTTTCCCTACCCTTCTCATCAAGAAGGTGAATTTCACCTTGACGATTGAGGACAACAAGCCCTTCCTCTTTCTCCACGAAGCTGAGGTTTTTGAACTTAATCTCGGCATCCAATTTGGCTGTTATCTTGGACTGGGCAGCAATCCTTCCCGCCGTACCACCAATATGGAACGTCCTTAAGGTAAGCTGGGTCCCAGGCTCCCCAATGCTCTGGGCAGCCATCACCCCCACTGCCTCCCCTAACTCGGCCATCCTTCCAGTGGCTAGGTTGCGACCATAACACTTCGCACATACTCCCTTGCGGGCTTCACAGGTCAAGACAGATCTGATCATCACTGATTCTATACCATTCTCCTCTATCGTCGCCGCCTTATCCTCGTCTATCTCCTCTCCCGCCCTCACCAGAAGTTCGCCGGTCAGGGGACTATAAACATCTTCTAAAGCTACCCTTCCCAATATCCTGTCCCCTAGGGATTCAATCACCTCCTCCGCCTCCTTAAGGGCAGAGATCTCCAATCCCAAAATGGTACCGCAGTCCTCCTCAGTGATGATTACATCTTGGGCGACATCAACCAGCCTCCTGGTCAGATAGCCGGCATCTGCAGTCTTCAAGGCAGTATCAGCCAATCCTTTTCTTGCCCCATGGGTGGAGACGAAAAACTCTAAAACGGAGAGCCCCTCCTTGAAGTTTGAGGTTATCGGGGACTCAATTATCTCCCCCACTCCACCAGTGATCTTCCTCTGGGGTTTGGTCATGAGACCCCTCATCCCAGAGAGTTGCCTAATCTGATCCTGACTTCCCCGCGCCCCCGAGTCAGCCATCATAAAGATAGGATTAAATCCGGCTTGGTCATTCTCCATCTCCTCCATCATCACCTCAGCTACCTCGTTGGTAGTACGAGTCCAAGTATCGATCACCTTATTATACCTCTCACCATCAGTGATAATCCCTTTTTCATATTGCTGCTGGATAAGCTCCACCTCTTGGAAGGCTCGGTTTACCAACTCCTCCTTCTGACGGGGAATGACAAAATCGTCTATGCCCACTGTGAGGCCGCTGCGGGTGGCATATTCAAAACCTAACTGTTTCAATTTATCCAAGAAGTCCGCGGTTAACCTGTTGCCCAATAGACGGTGGACTCGATAGACGACTTCCTCCATCTTTTTCTTGTTCAGACATTCGTTGATATATCCCAATTGAGGGGGCACTATCTGGTTAAAGATCACCCTCCCCGGAGTAGTCTCTATGATCCGGCCATCTATCCTCGCTTTGATCTTGGTATGTAGCCCCACCTTGCCCTCATCAAGGGCTACCAGAACCTCATCTCGATTGGAAAAGACCCCCACTTCAGCCTTTTCTTCAGGGTTTTCCTTGGTCAGATAATAGATGCCCAAGATCATATCCTGGCTGGGAATAGCTAAGGGCCGACCATGGGCAGGGGAAAGGATGTTATTCATCGAATTCATCAATACAGCAGCCTCCAATTGGGCCTCAAAGCTTAAAGGCACATGGACAGCCATCTGATCCCCATCGAAGTCGGCATTGAACGCTGCACAGACTAGAGGGTGGATTTTAATGGCCTTTCCCTCTACCAACACTGGTTGAAAGGCCTGAATGCCCAATCGGTGGAGGGTAGGAGCGCGGTTGAGTAATACCGGATGGTCCTCAATAATCTCCTCTAATATATCCCAGACCTGAGGATGCTCTCTCTCCACCAACCTCTTGGCACTCTTAATGGTCTGCACAAGCCCCTTCTCCTCCAGTTTGCTAATTATGAATGGTTTAAAGAGCTCCAGAGCCATAGGTTTGGGCAATCCACACTGGTGGAGCTGAAGTTCAGGCCCAATTACGATCACCGAACGCCCGGAGTAGTCAACCCTTTTGCCCAAGAGGTTCTGTCTAAATCTTCCCCTTTTCCCCTTCAAAAGGTCGGACAGGGAGCGCAGGGGCCTCTTCGTCCTTCCCGTCACTGAGGAGGCCCTCCGGCCATTGTCTAAGAGGGCATCTACTGCCTCCTGCAACATCCTCTTCTCGTTCTTTAGGATCACCGAAGGCGCTCTCATCTCTATCAGTTTCTTCAATCTATTGTTCCTGTTAATCACCCGCCGGTAGAGATCATTTAGGTCACTGGTAGCAAACCTTCCCCCTTCTAAAGGGACAAGGGGTCTCAAGTCAGGTGGAATAACGGGGAGGACCTCAAGGATCATCCACTCCGGTCGATTGTCCGACTGCCTAAAGGCTTCCACCACCCTCAGCCTCTTCAGAAGGGTCTTCTTCTGCTGCTCTGAGGTTTCTACCTTTACCTTGGCCCGGAGCTCCGCGGATAACTCCTCAATATCGATGCGGCTTAATAGGTCCCTTACCCCTTCCCCCCCCATCTTGGCTACAAATTCCTTCCCTCCTTCTACCAACTCGCTATATTCAACCTCCGAGATAAGTTCCTTCGGCCTCAAACCACTATCACCTGGATCGACAACAACATAGGATTCATAGTAGAGAACCCTCTCCAATTCCCTGATGGACATATCCAAGAGATAACCCATATAGCTGGGGACAGATTTGAAGTACCAAATGTGGGAGACGGGCACAGCCAGTTCTATATGGCCCATCCTTTCCCTCCTCACCTTAGAGAGGGTAACCTCCACTCCACACCGGTCGCAGACCACCCCTTTATATCTGGCCCTTTTATACTTCCCACAATGGCATTCATAGTCCTTTACTGGCCCAAAGATCCGTTCACAGAAGAGCCCATCCCTCTCCGGCTTGAAGGTACGATAGTTTATCGTCTCCGGACTAGTCACCTCCCCATAGGACCAACTCCTTATGGTCTCCGGAGCAGCCAAGCCTATCCTTATGGCAGAAAAATCTGTGGGTCTTTTCGACTCCAGTTCCATCCTAATCCCTTTCCTCCAACTTTACATCTAAACAGAGGCTCTGGAGCTCCTTAACCAACACATTAAAGGACTCCGGTATCCCTGGTTCTGCTGGATTCTCCCCTTTCACTATCGCTTCATAGATCCGGGAGCGACCGCTCACATCGTCAGATTTGACCGTAAGCATCTCCTGGAGGCTGTAAGCTGCCCCATAGGCTTCCAAGGCCCAAACCTCCATCTCGCCAAACCGCTGACCGCCAAACTGCGCCTTCCCCCCTAAGGGCTGTTGGGTAACCAAGGAGTAAGGGCCAATGGAACGGGCATGGATCTTGTCATCAACTAAGTGCCATAGCTTCATCATATACATACAGCCCACTGTAATCTTTGAGGAGAATGGCTCCCCGGTAAGGCCATCATAAAGGATGGTCTTTCCGTCAGAAGGGAGACCGGCTTCCTGTAAGGCACCCTTCACCTCCCCTATCGTCGCCCCAGAGAAGACTGGACTCTCTACCCAATAGCCAAGCTTTTTCGCCGCCCATCCTAAATGGGTCTCCATAACCTGGCCAACATTCATTCGTGAGGGCACTCCCAAGGGATTGAGTACTATATCTACCGGGGTACCATCGGGAAGATAAGGCATATCCTCAACAGGAACGATCTTAGCCACAACCCCTTTGTTCCCATGACGGCCAGCCATCTTGTCCCCAACGGAAAGCCTTCTCTTGGTGGCTACCCAGACCTTCACCAACTTTAAGACCCCGGGGGGAAGCTCATCTCCGCGGGTAACCTTCTCCAGCTCTGACTCTAACCTGCGCCTATTGGATTCTATAAGCCAATCAGCAGTACGCAGGATTTCCTGGGCCTTCTCATTCCTCTCCTTGCTGGTGGTGAGGGAGAGGCCACGGGGGATGAGATCGAAGTTAACCTTAGCTAGATCCCTATTCTTGTATCTTGTCCCCTTCTTGATTACAACTTGGCCATCCCTGCCTGGCAGGTCAGAGCCAGCAACCCCACCGGAAAGGACGGTTAAAAGCCTTTCATCACGCCTTCTCTTTATGTCGGAAATGAGCTGTTCAAACCTTGCCCTCACTTCCTCTGTCTGTTCCCTCTCCCTGGCCTTAGCCTCAGGGGTATGTTCCTTACGGGAGAAAATCTTTGTGGCGATAACCGTTCCTTTCATCCCTGGGGGAGCCTTCAGGGAAGCATCCCTTACATCCCAAGCCTTCTCCCCGAAGATGGCCCGTAGTAACCTCTCCTCCGGGGAAAGCTCTGTTTCCCCCTTAGGGGTAACCTTCCCCACTAATATGTCCCCTGCCTCCACCTCCGCCCCCACAACTATTACCCCCTGAGCGTCGAGGTTACGCACAGCCTCCTCTGAGACATTAGGGATCTCCCTGGTTAGTTCCTCCGGCCCCCTTTTAGTATCCCTCACCTGAAGCTCAAACTCCTGTATATGGACTGAGGTAAAGATGTCCTTCTCCAACAACCTCTCACTCACCACCACCGCATCCTCGTAGTTGTACCCCTTCCAAGGGAGGAAAGCCACTAACACATTGGCCCCCAGGGCAAGTTCCCCTCTATCTGTGGCCATTCCGTCGGCGATTACCTCCCCCTTTTCCACCCATTCCCCTTCCTTTACCAGTGGCCTTTGATTTATGCAGGTATCCTGATTTGACCGATAAAACTTCCTTAACCTATACTCCCTCACCCCAAAAAGGCTTGCTTCTCCCTGAAGATCCCCTTCCGGTCGGATAACGATCCGGTCTGCAGAGACACTCTCCACCCAACCACTCTCCTGGGCAACGATGGCCATCCCTGTATCCCTCGCCACCTTCTCCTCGATACCAGTTCCTACTAATGGGGCCTGCGGGAAGAGGAGGGGCACTGCCTGTCGCTGCATATTAGAACCCATGAGGGCACGGTTGGCATCATCGTGTTCTAAGAAGGGGATCAAGGCGGCGGAAACGCTAACCAGTTGGGCAGGGGAGACATCCATATAATCTATCTCCTCAGGAGTTACCAAAGAGAATTCCCCTTTCTTGCGTGCCTTTATCTTGGAAGAGACAAACTCCCTCTGGGGGGAGAGTTCTGCGTTCGCTTGAGCTATTGTAAACCTGTCTTCCTCCTCGGCAGAGAGGTATTCCACTTTATTGGTAACCTTACCCTTTTCCACCTTCCAATAGGGGGTGACCAGGAAACCATACTCATTCACCTGGGCGTAGGTCGCCAGGGAGGTGATCAAGCCGATATTGGGACCCTCTGGGGTTTCAATGGGGCAAATTCGGCCATAATGGGTGCGGTGGACATCTCTCACCTCAAATCCTGCCCTCTTTCGGCTCAACCCTCCAGGTCCCAATGCGCTCAACCTACGTTTGTTAGTGAGCTCAGCCAAGGGGTTCGTTTGATCCAAAAACTGGGAGAGTTGAGAGGTGCCAAAGAACGTCTCTACAACTGAAGAGACCGTCTTAGCATTGACCAAATCCCGGGGGGTAATTGAATCCGTCTCCCTCAGGCTCATCCTCTCCCTAATGGCCCTGGCCATTCTGGTAAGTCCAATACTAAAGGTATTGACCAACTGTTCCCCAACCCCCTTCAACCTCCTGTTTCCCAAATGGTCTATATCGTCAAAGTATCCCTTGCCCAGTTTAAATTCAATGAGAGCCTTAACCATCCCTACCACATCGTCCGGATGGAGTGCTATATGATCGGCGGGGAGATCCAAACCCAACCTTTTATTCATCCTATATCTGCCCACCAATCCCAAGTTGAACCTCTGAGGGTTAAAGCAGAGCCTCTCTAAAAAGGATCTCGCTGTATCCAGATTTGGTGCCTCTCCGCCCCTCATTGAGGTGTATATCGCGTGAAGCGCCTCCTCCTGGCTCCTGGTCTGATCCTTCTTTAGGGTATTCCTGAGCGGATCTGCCTCCCTCCTCTCCTTGAGGGATAAAATCTCAACCTCACTTATCCCCGCCTCCTTTAACCTCTCCCAATCCTCCTCCTTTATCCTCTGACCAGCCTCTATAAGAACTTCCCCTGTAGAGCGGTCAACCAAATCCTGGGCGGAGATCCCACCGACAAGTAAATCCTTCTTAGAAATTGGGAGTCTCTTCGTTGAATGGAAAAGTTTGAATATCTCTTCGTTAGAGGAATATCCAATGGCCCGGAGAAACGTGGTTACCGGCATTCTCCTTCTATGGTCGATGTAGACATAGATTGTGTCATTGATATCTAAGAGAAATTCCATCCAGGATCCCTGATAAGGAATTATGCGGGCGGAGAACATCCTCTTGCCATTTGGGTGAATAATGGACTCGAAACATGGACCAGGTGAGCGGTGCAGTTGACTAACCACGACCCTCTCTGCCCCATTGATGATGAATGTTCCCCTATCGGTCATCAGGGGGAGTTCTCCTAAGTACACCTCCTGTTCGATAACCTCTTTTACCGGCCTCTCCTTCAAAGTGGGATCCTTGACCAGCAGCCTTAACACCGCCTTGAGGGGAGCCCCATAGGTCACATTCCTCTCCTTACACTCATCCACCGTATACTTCGGATTCCCCACATCATATCTGACAAACTCTAAACTGTAAGCATGGTGGATATCCTGGATGGGAAAGACATCCCGAAATACCCCTTCTAATCCCTTCCTCTCCCTTTTCTCCGGAGGAACATCGGCTTGGAGAAAGGAGTTAAAGGACTCAAACTGCAGCTTCAAAAAATGGGGCATTGGGGCTGCCCCGGGTAGTTTATTGTAACTACGACGGATAATCCTCTCCTTCCTGGGCACTTATCCCCCCCTACTTGAGCTCTACTGAGGCCCCCACCTCCTCAAGTTTGGCCTTCAGGTCCTCAGCCTCCTCCTTGGATACCTTCTCCTTAACGGGTTTAGGAGCGCTGTCCACCAACTCTTTGGCCTCCTTAAGGCCCAACCCGGTTGCCGCCCTCACCACCTTAATTACCTGAATTTTCTTATCCCCGACAGAGGAGAGCACAACATCAAACTCCGTCTTCTCTTCCGGGGCCTCTTCCTGGGGAAGTTGTGGTTGGGGAACACCTACACCCTGCATCACTGGGGCAGCAGCAGTAACCCCAAACTTTTCCTGGAGCCTATCTACTAAGTCAGACAGCTCCAACACAGTCAGCTTCTCAATCGATTCTAAGATTGCCCCGATTGGGTCCTTCTTTGAGGACGACTTCTTTGCCGGGGCCTTCTTGGCAACAGCTTCAGCCATTTTTACCCTCCTTTAGATGCTGAATAGCCACTAATGTCCCAATTAAATTGCGGATCATTCCTTGTAAGGATCCGGTCAATCTGGCAATGGGAGATCCAATCGAGGAGCAGAGTCTACTCAGGAGCACTTCCTTAGAAGGGAGATTCCTTATCCTCTCTGCTAAGGAAGGGCCACCGATCTCCCCTTCAAAGAGAATACCCTTTATCTTTGGTTTCTCCCTCTCCCGGGCAAAATCCATCAATGCCCGTGCTGGTTCAGCAGGATCTACAACGCTTGTCACCAGAGCGGTAGGCCCTTGAAGATAAGGCAGCAACTCATCAAATCCCGCTCGATGGACAGCAAGCCGGGCCAAGGTATTCTTTACTACTCTAAAATTAACCTCTCTCTCCTTTAGACCCCTGCGGAGTTGGTTTATCTCCTCAACCCCCAGACCTGTAAAGTCGGCAAGGAGAACAGACCTGCTCCCGGAGAGCACTCCAACCAAATCCTCCACCACAGCTTCTTTTTCCTTCTTGGCCATTAAGCCTCCCGCAAAACTACTCTGATATCCCCCACATCAACCTTCACCCCCACCCCCATTGTTGAACAAACAGTTGCTGCTCTCAGATACTGACCCTTAGCAGCAGAGGGCCGAGCAGCCATCACTGAAGCCAAAAGGGTCTTTGCATTCTCCATCAATTGTGCGTGCTCAAAGGAGACCTTACCTATGGGAGCATGGAGGTTACCCGCCTTGTCTACCCTATATTCTATTCTTCCCCCCTTGGCATCCTTGACCGCCTTGGCCACATCAAAGGTAACAGTCCCAGATTTAGGGTTGGGCATCAGGCCCCGCGGACCCAGGATCCTACCCAATTTACCAACAGCCCCCATCATATCCGGAGTAGCAATGATCACATCCACATCCGTCCACCCTCCAGCCAACTTCTCGATAAACTCATCTGCACCAACCCAATCTGCTCCTGCCTCTGTGGCCTCCTTCTCCTTCTCCCCCTTGGTCAAGACAAGAACCCTCACCTCTCTACCCGTCCCATGGGGAAGAACAACGGTTCCCCGCACCATCTGATCGGCCTTTCGTGGATCCACCCCTAACCTCAGGGCAACTTCCACGGTCTCGTCAAAACGGGCGTTAGCATTCTCCTTTACCAGCTTCAACGCTTCACTCAAAGGGAACCTTCTCCCCTTTTCCACCTTCTCTGCCTGGGCTTTATATCTTTTACCCCTCTTCACCCACCACCTCCAACCCCATGCTCCTCGCTGTTCCCTCCACCTGCCTCATAGCCGCTTCCAGCTCAGTAGCATTCAGATCAGGAAGCTTCATCTCCGCTATCTCCTTCACCTGTTTCCGAGTAACCCTACCTACTTTGGTCCGATTGGGCTCTGAGGAACCCTTCTCTATCCCCGCGGCTTTGGCCAGGAGAACAGCAGCAGGAGGCGTCTTGGTAATGAAACTAAAAGTTCTATCCACATAGACAGTTAAAACTACTGGGATAATCAAGCCCTCTTTCTTGGCAGTTTGGGCGTTAAAGGCCTTGCAAAACTCCATAATATTCACCCCATACTGGCCCAATGCCGGTCCCACCGGAGGAGCGGGAGTAGCTTTGCCAGCAGGTATCTGTAACTTAACAACCCCCAATATCTTCTTCTTGGCCAATTTTCCCCCTTTAACCAATTTCAATTTAAGTTGGCTGACTTAAACTGAGATTTCATGAAGTTAGTTTTATATCCTTTGAACCTGCAAAAAGTCAAGCTCCACTGGAGTAGAACGGCCAAATATGCTTACCATCACCTTTACCTTCCCCCTCTCCGAGTTGACCTCACTTACCACACCAGAAAAGTCGGTAAAGGGGCCGTCTGTAACCTTGACCGCATCACCAACCTCGAAGGGGATTTCCATCCTCTCACCCTGTTGATGGCTAACTTGCTCAAATATCCTATCTACTTCTTCCTGGGATAAGGGTTGAGGTTTACCCTTGGCCCCAACAAAATTGGTAATCCCCGGGGTACTCACCACCAAATGGCTGGTCTCCTTATCCAAAGCCATTTCAATAAGGACATAACTGGGAAGAAATTTCCTTGTCGTAACCATCCTTTTGCCTTTCCTCATCTCCACAACCTGCTCAGTAGGGATGAGTACCTTCCCTATCTTCTCCTGTAGTCCCTTCGCCTCGATCGCTTTCTCCAAACTTCTCTTCACCCTCTGCTCATGCCCGGAAAGGGTATGAACCACGTACCAACTCTTCTTCATCTGCCCAGGATCAGATTCGCTAAGTTAGAAAGGCCAAGGTCAATGGCCCCAATAAAGATGGCCAAAAGGAGGGAAACCACAATCACCACAATCGTAGAGGTAATTAACTCCTCCCTGGTTGACCAGGTAACCTTGTGCATCTCCAAGCGGACTTCCTTAAGAAATTTTTTAACCTTTTCTATCATAATAATTGGCAGGCCTGGAGGGATTCGAACCCCCAACTTCCGGTTTTGGAGACCGGCGCTCTAGCCGTTAGAGCTACAGGCCTGCAATACTATCTTATCTCGTCTCCCGATGAAGAGTATGCTTCTTACAAAACTTGCAATATTTCTTAAAGCTTAACCTATCCGGATGTTTCCTCTTGTTCTTTGTAGTGGTATAGTTCCTCCGCTTACATTCCGTACAGGCCAAGGTAACGATCTCCCTCATTTACCTACTCTCTCTTTAAGCCCCTACCTAAAAGGTTATCTGATAAGCACCATCTTTTTAGTAAATTTAACATTCCCCGCTTGGATTTTATAGAAATAGACACCACTGGCCACCTCTTCCCCGCTGTCGTCTCTTCCTCCCCAACGAACATTGTGCCGTCCAACCCCTTGACTCTCATCCACTAAAGTCTTGACCCTTTGCCCCAAGAGATTGTAAACAGTCAGAGTTACATGAGCATCCTTGGGAAGTTCATAGCTTATCTCAGTCTCTGGGTTGAAAGGATTGGGGAAATTCTGAGCCACCCAAAACTCCCTTGGCAATCTCTCGTCTTCATTGGGTTCTACAAATACTTCGACTGAGTAAGAAGCCTCCATAACCCCCCAGATGTTATAGACCTCAATGGTTATTGTGCTGTCATAAACTCCATCCATAGGATCTTCGTAACTAAAAGTGAAGCCAGTTACTTGGTCATTGGGTGGATAACCTCCAAAGTCAGTTGGATGAATGGTTATCCCGTCGTGTGTGGAACTGTCGTCCCCACAGTTGTGTTGGTCGTCATAGTCTACATACTTATCATAACTCCATCCTCCAATCCCTGAACCATATACCCTTATCCTATTCAAGTCAAGCTCATTGCCCGGCACTGTCACCCAAAAGGCGGCTCTGGGCCCGTGAGAACTAACACCCCATATGGTCATATCCTCAGTATCTGTATGAGGTAAAATATTCATCGGGTTCCTTAAGTTAGAAAAGGCAGTTCCGCCCAGGTAATCCTCAACATGTAAGTGATCAGGCCCAATATGCCTAATCCCTCCTATTCTGGTCTGTCCAGCAACAACATTATCCCATAGATTTACACTTGGATTTATATGCACATATTCCATACGGTGATTTGGAATCACAGTATCCCTAATCCTGACCGACTGGCTGCCTATGTGATCAACAATACCTGTAAATACAGTGTAGACATCATCTTCTGTCGCAGGATTATCATCATCATCAATGTCAAGTCCACCATGCCAGTCAAAAGTGGTATCATTCCCCGAGATTAGGATTCTCGGCCCAAAAGGACTGGTTAAACTATGAAGGGGTGTAGTGCTTCGGGACAAAGGCCAGTAATAGTTTTCCGTATTAATTCTCAGAACAACATCGTCAACAAACGCCCCTTTGTGTGTTTGAGATCCATCGCTTTCGAAAGCAAATGCTACCCAAACTTGAGGGCGACCACAAACATTGCCTATATCAGGGACATTGGTCAGATCGAAGTTTTCAAAGCGCCAGACATCCCCACCATCGCCATAGGCCGCATAACCTGAGAAATTTGTGCCATCAATTGATGCAAGTCGAGAGAACCTATCAGGTTCGTACATGGTGCGACACCAATAATAAAAGTGCAGTTCCGCAGCAGTGACATTGCCAACACTAAGATCACAAGGCCCCCAAATCATAAAGGTGAGAACATTATTAGCGTAATCATTAAACTCTGGATCAAGGCCATTTACCCCATTCCTGCAACACCATGCACTATATTTTCCTGAATGAGGATTATAGTCATCTTTACCCCATAAATGACCAGTGGGATTGCCTGTGTGCCCCACATCTCGGCGGCTCCAAGCATTATCTGGAAAAGATGATTCGAAATCTTCGTTCATAATGTTAACCCAATGTGGCGGAAGGAATGCCCGACTCTCATCTTTGATGTTTCCATTCTGGCCGTTTCCCATATGGATAATGCAAACATTTTCTAAAAGTTCTGAATTGTTGCCACAAATAACCAATGATTTATTCCCATCCAGCAATTGATAATGAATCTTCTGCGAGCTGACAAATTCTCCGATTTCGATGTTAGCTAAGGGGACGGATACAGCTATTAAAGGAAACCCTATTATAAAAAACACAAATATTCCTAATTTCCAATGAACCTGCATAACTTCCCCTACTCTAAGTCAGGGACTAACTTTACCTTTTGGACCACTTTTCTACTCTTGTCTAATAGAATGAAAGACTTTACCTTATTTTCATAACTCATCATAGGAATGATGCGGACTATGTCATAAGACTTCTTGCATATCTCACCTGTCTCTAAACTAAAGATAACCGCGACTTCTTCAAATTTTAAGCCAACTCTTTCCCTTTTGCGCATCGTGGTAACGAAGTTTCCGTTAATGGCAAATGGGCAACATTGATGCCAGTAACTTCCCCAGTCTTGTCCTAAAACTTTTCGCCATCTTCTTTTTCCAGTAAGAAGATCAAAGATATCTATCGTAGCTGGAGGCCCACTTCCGGCAAAGAGACTCTTAGAGTCGTCAATAAAGCAAAAACAGCTTAATCCTCCTACCTTTTCTATCCGCCTTTCAGGCCCCATTGCTGCCTCTATCGTCACAAAGTCTTTGCTGCTCCACAATATACCTCCCTCATTGCTCAATACTACCAATCTCCTTCCCTCTCTTTTCTCTTCATCAGGAAGATTAGAATAGTCCACAGCAATGGCCATAAACTTCCCATTTTCACTCACCTTAAGTTGCGGTATTTGAGGTGGATTAAAAAACAACCTAAAGTGAAGTGGATCCCCCAATCTCTCACCAATATCAACTACCCACTTCGTTTCTAACTTCTTTATATCAAAAAGAAGCAACTTGACATAAGGCCTTTCCAGGTTGTATCCCTTGAAATAAACAACTTCGCTGTCATTTAAAAATGTGGCTACCCAATTAAATTCCGTGTGTGTAATTTTAGATCCTTTCTCAATGGATTCCTTCTCTTTGTCCCACCATAACTCCTGGCCAGTTCTATTATCAAAAACCCTGAAATATCCATCCCACCTCTCGACACCGCTTTTGTGAATTGTTATGGCATAGTCACCTTTGGACGATAAGGTGAGTCCTGGTGCAAAAAGAGGAGTCTCCCACTTGAGATTGCCCTCTTTGTCATAACTCTTTGCAATCACCCACTCACATCCAGCACGAGAATTTATGATTACTTCTCCCCCTTCCGCTGAGATCGACACATTATCCACTCCACCATAATACTCCCCACGTTTATCTGGTTTCAGGTCAAATCTCTTCTCCCACAAAACATTTCCATTAGGCCCCAAACAGTAGACAACACTACAAAGGTCTTTTCCTCTCACAAAAATATCTGTCAGAACAACTATGTTTTCACTGCCAACCTGAACGTCTCGTATCTTACCATCAAATTCCCTCTCCCAAATCAGCTTTGATTTAGGGAATAAATCCCTTGCCAGCGATTCTGCTATAGCATTGCCTACCCATATCATCAACAATGCCAATAGCCCCACAGAGAGAATCTGAAACCACAACCCCCTTTTTCTTAAGCCACGCTTCCCCATTCCTAAAACCCTAAAGATAAACTCCTTCTCTAAGGAAAATAAATCCCTACGGCCTCCCCTAAACCTCCCCCCTTGGAAGAGTAACGATCTCCCTCATTTACCTACTCTCTCCTTAAGCCCCTACCTAAAAGGTTATCTGATAAGCACCATCTTTTTAGTAACTGTGAAATCTCCAGCTTGGATTTTATAGAAATAGACCCCACTGGCCACCTCTTCCCCGCTGTCGTCTCTTCCTCCCCAACGAACATTGTGCCGTCCAACCCCTTGACTCTCATCCACTAAAGTCTTGACCCTTTGCCCCAAGAGATTGTAAACAGTCAGAGTTACATGAGCATCCTTGGGAAGTTCATAGCTTATCTCAGTCTCTGGGTTGAAAGGATTGGGGAAATTCTGAGCCACCCAAAACTCCCTTGGCAATCTCTCGTCTTCATTGGGTTCTACAAATACTTCGACTGAGTAAGAAGCCTCCATAACCCCCCAGATGTTATAGACCTCAATGGTTATTGTGCTGTCATAAACTCCATCCATAGGATCTTCATAACTAAAAGTGAAGCCTGTCACTTTATCTGATGGCGAGCCCGGAAAGTGTCTGGGTCTGACGGTTATCCCATTTACAGTTGGCGGATCATGATAATAATTATTGTTGTAAATTACATTGTGCTTTTCGTCATAGTCAACATATTTATCATATGTCCATCCAGGCCCAGAACCATAAACCCTTACTCTATTCAAATCAAGCTCATCTCCGGGGGTTGTTACCCAAAAAGCGGCCCTTGGCCACTCAGAACTGACCCCCCATATGGTCATACTATAAAAGTCTGTATAGGGTAAAATGTGCATCGGATTCCTTGTGTAAAGACGATCGTCCGGAGAAGTAATGTAATCCTTAACATCCAAATGAAATCCAGCCATATTTTGTATATCAGAGAAATGAGTTTGCCCACCTATCAGATAATCCCCAACTTTAAGCCCAAAACCGGTTGTGTCTATATGGGTATAACGCATGTAATGATCAGAATCTAATACATCCCGAACTATTACTGTATGTGGAGCAGGTATTACCCAAATGGTATCGGTAAATATAGGGTAAACATCTTCTCCAACATAACCTGCTCTAATATCCAGGCCGCCATGAAAATTCCAGACCGAGTCACCTACACCAGGGTTATTTGGATTATCCATCCATCTTGGCCCAAAGGCGCTATTTATTCCATGAGCGGGCTCATCACACTTGGATAGAGGCCAACAGTAATATCCTCCGGCCTCATTATAATAGAGCCAGATCTCCAAATAGTCAATATACCCAGTATCCCCCGCCGCTTTATCTTCAGCATAAAGCGTCCAGGTCTGGTTCACATCCTGGCCATTAAAAGCCCAGGTGTAACAGTATAAGTAGATATCCCAATCATCCTCAGAATCATGATCATAGCCTCCATCAGACCCATCTCCTGTGTCCCCATTCCTATTCCATAACTCCACATAATTCCCAGACCACTGGTCATAGAACTCCACATACAAATCGGGCAACCAATCGTGAACAATCTGAATCTTAAAATCAACATTCGTGACCACAGCATTGTAGGGAGCATCCCAAACCGTTATCTCTGAGATCGCACCCCAGGGATCGTTGTCTGGAATGGGGACATCTGTATCCACCAACTTATGCTTAACCTCCCCCTTCCCTTTAACCAAAGGTATCCCTTTGGCTTGCAGGAGTAGCGCTTTTCTGGCTATCTCAAAATTTATCCCCATCTCAGTAAGCTCTCCCAGTCTGCTTTGCTCAATAGGGACAATCCTTGTCCCAATAGATTTATAGTCAATTCCCATCGCCTTCAGCCTCTCAACCTCCTCCATTGAGCTGGCCCTTACCTTGACGAAAACCATATTCCTTTGAGAAAAAATAGACTGACTTTTCCTGAATTTATAAGCTGCTAAAAGGCCCTTCGGGACAAGTAAACAGGTCAACAAGAACACAATGCTGAGGGAAAATACAATAATTGCTTGTTTAACAAAACTCCTCATAATAGACCTCCAACAATCTTATCTTTCAACTTTTATTAGTCAATTTGAACTTTTTGAATCCTGTTCCTGTCCTCATCTACAAGAATTAAACCCCTACCTCCCATAGGAATCATCATGATATTAACTGGACTTCCCGCTTGGCTGCCTGTCTTCTCATCAAGCACAAGAGTTAACTTTTTTGCAACAGTAGATTCTCCCTCTCGTACCCACTTTATAACAGGAAGAAAACACTTCTTATCATAAAAGAAGGTATATCCAACGTCCACGTCACGAAACCTCTCTCGTTTCACTCTCCAGTATCGTTGTCCGGTTAATGCGTCCAACAAATCGAAAGTTCCCTTAAAGCTTTCTACAATTAAGTGTTCCGACTCAACAGAAAAGACAAAGCCGTTTATCCCTCCTAATGTCGAATTGAGCTTAGCAAAATCATTTCGTTTCCACAAGAAATCGCCATTTCTGCTAAATAGCAATAAAGTGCGCTCCTGGGGATGCCATTTGCCCTTGTAGTTAAAATTCTTTACAACCGCTGCTATTAATTTCCCGTCGTCGCTTGTCTTTAGCTTGTCAGCACCAAATCCAACCCAAACAGGATTTACACTACCAATTTCCTTTTGAAGATCCCTCGTCCACTTGAAAGTAAAACCCTTTAACTCCAAAAGACTAAGCTCACATCTCTCTGTCCCTCTCGAGGTAAAGGGACTCTTCAAATAAACTACCTCTGAGTCCGTCAAAAAAGCTGCAAACCATCTATCCCCATGATCATTCCACAGCTCTTTACCTGTCCGGTTGTCAAAGACCCTAAAGTATCCTTTATCCTCATCTATGCTCCGATGAGTGGTAATTGCATAGTTACCCTCTGGAGATAGAGTCAGGCCTGGATTATAAACAACAACATCCCATTTCAGTTTTCCATTTCTATCATAACTATAGGCCCTCGACC
This sequence comes from bacterium, assembly GCA_029932675.1. Lineage (GTDB taxonomy): Bacteria > SM23-81 > DAOVCL01 > DAOVCL01 > DAOVCL01 > DAOVCL01. The sequence continues at coordinate 2,066 of JAOZPP010000051.1, read as the reverse complement.
TGTCGGATACCCAGTCTGTGACATTAACGATTATTGCATCGCCATTTTGTGATAGAGAAACTTTGCAAATAGCCCCATGGTCAAACCTCTTCTCCCAACGAATGTTCCCCATAGTATCCAAACATTTAAGGTGGAGTCTATCCCATACCACGACATTTTCCCCACCCACTTGAACCTCTTGTATCTTGCCATCGAACTCCCTCTCCCAAATCACCTTTGCGTTGGGGAATAGGCCCTTTGCCAATGATTCTGCAAAGCCAGCGTTGCCCCAAAAGGGCACCGATGTAGCCAGTATAATACACGCAATCTGGATAAACAACTTTGTTCCGATTTTCAATGATCCTCGAGATTAAAGACTAAAATTCCACTTTCTGGATCTTCTTTCGTTCTTTGTCTATGAGAATAAAAGAGCTTGGCGCAATCTCATCGTCCCTTATCGGAATTGCCCTGTGAACTTCAGGAACTCTCGATCCCTCACCATTATCTAACTTGTAGACCATTACACACTTTCCTCCCTCTGGAGTTGGTGATGTGATAAGATTCCCCTCGGAAGTAAATCCAAATTCTATCGTATTTCCACCCCTTGTCCTCCATAGCCTCTCTCCCGTCCAGGCATCTAAGAGATCGACTGTGCCCTTGGAACTAAGAACATATAAATACTTTGAATCCAGGGTAAAAGAAAAACTTATTATCCCCCCTAATCCCCCCCTCACAATTCCAAAGTCATCCCTCTTCCATAAGAACTTCCCATCTTTATCAAACATTAACATTGTTCTTTCCTGTGCTTGTTGTCTTTTCTTATAGTTAAAATTCATCACAGCAATAGCAATTAACTTACCATCGTAACTTGTCTTCACTTTATTAAGTCCCCAGGTTACCCAGACAGGATCTACGCTATTTATCGCGGCTTTTATATTTACCTTCCATTCAATCGCTTCTGTATCGGCATCAAAAAGCATCAGCTCACACTTGCCAGAATAAGGAACAAAGAGAGGAGTAAAAGGGCCTTTAAAGTAGGTGATCTCTCCGTCATTCAAAAAAGCGGCAAACCATCTACCGGCTTCTCTATCATTCCATATTTCTTTTCCTGTTTTATTGTTAAAAACTCTGAAATATCCTGCCATTTCCTCTTCACTTTGGCGGGTCGTAATAGCATAACTTCCTCTCGGAGATACTACCAAGCCTGGCTCAATCGCCCCGGTCTCCCATCTAAAATCGCCTTCTGCATTATAACTATACACACGCCGTCCTTCTCCAGGGCCCACCACTGTATTCGCAATCAAAGCCTTACCATTTTTAGACAAGGATATACTCTCAATATACCCTTCCTTATCCCATTCGCCGGGTAGATGCCAGGCAAAATTCTTTTCCCAAAGAACATCGCCTTTAGAATTTAAATAGGAGACGATGCTAAGTTGACCTTCGTCAATTATTTCGTTCCCTTTCCACCATAACACCACTACATTTCCACCTCCCACCTGAACATCCCTTATCTTGCCATCGAACTCCCTTTCCCAAATCAGCTTTGATTTGGGGAATAGGCCCTTTGCCAGCGATTCTGCTATGGTATTGCCCACCCACATCATCAACAATGCCAATACAGAGAGAATCAGAATCCCCAGGGTCCCTTTTCTCAAGCCACGCTTCCCCATTTTGAAACCTCCAAATTAAAAAGAACTATTTAGCCATTTGAAGTAGTTTCATTGAAGCTAAAACAAAGCCGTTCTATTCCTTAATTTCGACTCCTTTACTCTTCGGCACAAACTCGGTGAGAAATCTGGTAACATCCTGAATTATTCATAAAAACCTGCACGTAGCTGCGAACTACCAATGGCTGAGCGGTCAGATCCCTGATCTGGCCGGGGCAGAACAGGGGTCCTGCCCCCTCACTTCTGGTGATACGGTTGTCCTTAACATTCAAGATGATGACAGAATAGACCAAATCGTCGGAAATTTATGAATAATTCTGGTTTAAAGAAACCAGAAATCCTCCTACTCTGTCACCTCGGTGACCACACCTGCTCCTACTGTCCTCCCCCCCTCCCTAATGGCAAACCGTAACTCCT
>JAOZPP010000050.1 GCA_029932675.1 bacterium | reverse complement strand
AGAGGTCCGTTATCAATGGCTATAGTACCATCATACAACTTTGGGACAACGTCTAAAAAAGTTATTGACGAATTGATACAAAATCCTTCTTGTTACTATCCATTGAGTTTCAAACCCCCGTACTATTTCGAGGTCCCTGCTGGATCGATACCATCGGAAAGTGGGTGGTATATAATCCTGGAGGGTAAGAAACCTCTCTACGCAGGTAAAGCTGACGATTTAAACAAACGTCTTAATACAAACAATGGGAGCATAGATAACTTTGCTAACAGAAGAAGGGGCTTCGACCCAGAAAGAAATTTCATAAAAAAGTTTATCGAATTGAATATCTTCTCTAATTTAAAGGTATGTGTCATCAAGGAAAAAGATGTCTGTTCAAAATTGAGCATTAACCCAAATGATCTAAGTGATCTTGACAGAGGAAACATAGAAAAACTAATTAACATCTTCAGATGTTATTTTAATTATCAATGACATGGCACCTTCGCCTAACAGAGCGTATCTGGCTTCGCTACGCTCTGTCCAAATCCACTTACCCAGTCCGCTTGAGTGAAAGCAAGCTTTCCCTCAAGCGAAACTTCGCTTACCCGCCGCCACGTTAGACGCAATGGTTAAATGGAGAGGATGGCTATGATTAAAATTAGGACGCTGAAGAACTTCAATGCTAATGACTTGAGACAACTTTCAAGAAACTATATTTCAACGGCCAAATATGTCGTCAAAAAGACCGAAACGCACGAACGTACAGTCATCACCCTCAAACTCACTGCCTTAGATAAGCCTTATGTAAAACATGATGATCTCGATGGCACGTTGTTGGATCGGTATGAACAAGTTGTTCAGCAGGGGTTATCTCTGGGAGCATACGATGGTGACCGGCTGGTTGGTATCGTTATTGCGGAGCAGGAGAGTTGGAATCGTAGCCTGTGGGTCTGGGAATTCTGTGTTGCCGAGACGCATAGGAGGAGGGGCATAGGAAAACAACTTATGGAGGCCCTGGCTGATAAAGCTAAAGAGGCTGGTATGCGAGTCATCGTTTGCGAGACTCAAAATTATAATGTGCCTGCAATCGAATTCTATCGCAAGGTTGGTTTCGAGATTGAAGGGATTGACCTTTCCTACTACTCCAATAGAGATATGACGGAAGGGGAAGTGGCAATTTTCATGAAGAGAAAGCTGGAATCGTAGAAAGAGGATATCTTCAAATAATCACTGCGCCTAACAGCATGTTTGCGACGCTTCGCTAAATTGCCTAAAGGCAACTTCGCAAACACGCTTGCCGTTAGGCAACATTTCGCTTAGAAATGGGAGCTTAAATGAAAACGATCTCGATTTCTTTCTTAATGGTAACTATTTTAAGCCAAATAGCTACTTGTCACACTGCAAGGCTGGAGGAAGTGCAATTGAAATATATTAGCGATTTACAAAAAATATTTGAAGTCCAAAATGAGATCAAGGATATTCATCCTTTTCTGGAAAGAGTATTTCCAACTGCTATTGCAGAAAATGATAGCTTCTTAGTATTTGACACTGATTCTTCTGGAAAGAGTTATGTTTTTATTAAAAAAGCACCTACTCCAATGCCAGTCCCCAAAGGTGTTAAGGCCGCTTTTCCACTTGAATGTTACAAAAATAAAGTAGCTTGTGTGATCTCCGGTGAAATTTTTGACTCTCTTGAGGGTTACGTTATGATTTTTCACGAATTCATGCATTGTCAGCAATTGGAAACCTGTGAGCCAGAACTCAAACAAAAATTGGGTGTAGCTCAGAAGGCAATGGCTAAAAAAGATTATATGTGGGAGATAAATTATTCTTTCCCATATAATAACAGCGAATTCACTAAAACCTATTCTCTGTTCTTGAAAGCTTTGGAAGGAAATAACTCTGACGATGTTTTCAAATACCGAAGCCAATTGAAGCAAATTTTAAATAAAGATGATTTTGAATATATGGTCTGGCAGGAATGGAAAGAAGGGTTTGCACGCTTCATTGAAAATCAGATTAGACGCAGGCTTGGTCTCAATGAAAATCATTATGGCATAGAAAAGCCTTTCAGCAGAGTAACGTTTTATGAGGGAGGATCAAAATATATTGAATTTTTGAGTATGCAAGAACCGAAATTGTTGGTAGAGATAGAAAAGTTATTTTATGAGATGTTAAATGGTGAAGAATAAACTTCGGCTAACAGAGTGTATCTGGCTTCGTGCCTTCGGCACTTTGCCTAAATCCAGCAAAGCCGGACTTCAGATACGCTCAAAACGTTAAGTGAAATGGCGTGCCTGAAAAATAAATTAAAGGGGTGGTAATTATGGGTACTATTCAAAAATTTCAGGATTTACTTAAAAAGCTGTTTCAGTTTGAAACGTCGGATTTGGATTTTGGAATCTACCGGATTCTGAACTATAAACGGGACCAAATTGAGAAGTTTATTCAGAAAGACCTTGTAGAGAGGATTGAATCTGCTTTTGCTAAACATAAGAATGAAGGGCTAACCAACATCAATCAGAGATTTGAAGGCGTAAAAAAAGAGCTTCTGGAAACGGCAAAAAAACTGGGGAAAGAACCTTTAACTTCAGCAGGTGATCTGAAGGACGAATTTAAAGATTCAGAATTGGGGAGAAAATATTTATCCTTAAAAGCACAGAAGGATGAAGCAGAAACCATCGATGAAATCAAGCTTCAAGTGTTCAACGACCTCTATAGTTTCTTCTCTCGCTTTTATGAAGAAGGGGATTTTGTCCCCCAATATCGGTATTCAATCAAAGGTTACAAGTATGCCATCCCTTACAATGGTGAGGAGGTAAAACTCTACTGGGCAAATTCAGACCAGTATTATATAAAGACAGGTCTGCTTTTCCGTGATTATACCTTTAAAGCGGATGGCTACAAAATTATCTTCCGTATTGTTCAGGCAAAAGAAGAAGTAGGTTCAAAAAAAGCTACAAAACAGAGGTTCTTTATTCTTGATGACGAAAATCCACTATCCACCGAGAGCAAAAACTTAATCATCCGCTTCCAGTATCGGGAGCTTACAGAAGAAGAGGTAAAAGGGTATGGTGTGGAAGGAGGTAGCAATACCGCAAAGCAGGAGAAGATAAATCAGAAAACCTGTGATGAGATACTAAATAAGGTTGATGGCATTGAGATGAAAGCAGTTTTGAGTAAAGAGTATAAGAACGAGAAAACACTGCTTTTCTATCAGATTTCAAGGTTCACTGCCAAAAACACAAAGGACTATTTCATCCACAAAAGCCTCAAAAAATTCCTATCTGAGCAACTGGATTACTTCATCAAAACTGAAGTTTTAGATATTGAGACACTAGAGAAGGAGCGATTTCTGGACAAACATATAACAAGAGCCAAAGTGGTGCGTGAGATTGGAGAGGATATAATTGATTTTCTATCACAGATTGAGGATTTCCAAAAAAAGTTATGGGAGAAAAAGAAATTTGTGCTAAAAACAGAGTATGTAATAACCACTGACCGTGTGCCGGAAGAGTTTCATCGGGAGATTTGGAACAACAAGGAGCAGAAAGAAGAATGGCAAAACTTAGGATTTGATATACCAAAAACAAAAGGAGATTTGAAAAATAAAAAACTGCCGATTGATACTAGATACTTTACCCAGGAGTTCAAGGAAAGACTGCTTGAGAAACTCAGCGAAAAAACAGTTTTAGATGACCTTTTAGATGGCTTACTTATAAAAAGTGAAAACTATCAGGCGTTGAATTTGCTTCTTGGAAAGTATAAAGAAAAAGTCCAGAGTATTTATATTGATCCTCCGTTTAATCTTGGAGCAAATGCAGATTTTCTTTATAATGTGAATTATAAGGATTCCACTTGGATAAGCATTCTGGAAAACAGATTGCAACTGGCAAGAGATTTAATAAGTGACAAAGGGAGTATTTTTGTCCGTTGCGATTATAACGGAAATATGTTTGTAAGAATGCTGATGAATGAAATTTTTGGTGAGGATAACTTTAAGAATGAGATTATAATTAATAAATCCGTTAGGATGAAAACAGAAGGAAAAAAGTTTCCATCTTGGCATGATTCTATCTTCTGGTACTCAAAGAATTTTGAAATTGTTTATTTCCATCATATTACCGAAGAAAGGGAAAAAGAAGAATGGCGGTCTATTGATATGGAGGGTGAGAAATGGGATATTATTCCTAAAGAGATGGTCAAACTTTTCTCACCCGAAAATATAAAATATGATGAAGATGAGGATCCCATCTCAAGGGCAAGAATAATATTAGGTAAGGAAGTCTTACCACGAAAAGGCAGACGTTTTCCACCACAAGAAATAATTACTCAATTAGAAAGGGAAGGAAAGATAAGGTTTAGCAAGACGGGGAATCCTCAAATGATAAAACCTTCAAATATTTATCTAACAGATGATTGGACTGGATTTTATGGTTATTCTTTTAACTGGAATTTCTCCACTGAAAACTCCGAAATTCTCCTGAAGCGTGTTATACAGTCTACATCTAACGAAGGCAACCTTGTTTTAGACTTCTTCCTTGGTTCTGGTACAACCACAGCAGTAGCTCATAAACTCAAAAGGAAATGGATTGGTGTTGAGATGGGTGAACATTTTTGGAGTGTAGTTTTACCGAGAATGAAAAATGTACTCGCCTATGATAAAAGCGGTATATCAAAGGAAAAGGATGTAAAAGACAAATACAATCCTAAGTCCGCAGGTGGCTTCTTCAAATACCAAATCTTAGAACAATACGAAGACACTTTAGACAATATTGAACTCAATCCAAATGAGGTTGCACAGAGCTTGTTTAAAGATGAATATCTTCTTAAATATTTCTTAGATTATGAAACACGAGAAAATCCATGTTTATTAAACGTAGAACAGCTTAAAAGTCCTCTCTCTTACAAACTAAAAGTTAATCTTGAAGAAGTTGGCGAGCCTCAGGAAGTGGTAGTGGATATTCCTGAGACATTTAATTATCTTCTGGGATTGAAAGTTAAGAAAATCAAGACAAGAAACCTATCTGCGGGCGGACACGCACAGGCAAACAATGGAAGGCAATATTTATTCATCTTCGGTGAAAAAGAGGGGAAAGATATTGCAGTTGTCTGGCGTGAATATTCTGATAGGTGGGATGAAGAGGATTTTAAGAAGGATAAAGAATTTATTATCAAAGAACTTGCACCTTGGGCACCACATATTGTCTATGTAAATGGGCAGAGTGTTCTTACCCCAAAACTTGGAGATCATATAGTAGAAATTCGTTATATTGAACCAGAATTTAAAAGGCTGATGGAGAGATAATATGGCAGGAAAATCATTAGAGGTAAACATCAATTCTGCAATTATAAAATGGGCAAGGGAAAGTGCTGGATTTAAGAGTGATGAGATAGCAAGGAAGCTTAAAACGAGCAAAGAAAATTATGAGAAGATAGAAAGTGGGAGGAAAAATCCAACTTACAGACAGATTGAAATCCTTGCCAATTTATTTAAACGTCCTTTAGCTGTTTTCTTTCTACCAGAACCACCTGAAGAACCATCTATAACTGCTTCATTTCGCATTCTACCAAAAAGTGAAGAATATTTATCCAAGGAACTGCGTCTTGCCATAAGAAAAACGAGGTATTATCAATCTATTGCCAATGAATTGATGAGGAATTTAGGCATTGACACCAAACCCAAGACTTCCTTTGAATCCATCAATCAAAACCCAATAATAGTTGCCAGAAAAGAAAGAGAAAGACTTGGCATTTCCATAGATAAGCAGCTTGGATGGAGAAATGCTTATTACGCTTTTAATAAATGGAGAAATGCTATTGAAGGACAAAATATTTTGGTTTTTCAATACAAGTTTCCTCTTAAATCTGCAAGAGGTTTTTCTCTTATGGATAAAGAACCACCGGTAATAGCATTAAATTCAGATGATAACATCCTTGCCAGAATTTTTACTCTCTTCCATGAGTATGCCCACATTATTTTGAGACTACCTGAAATCTATGCAGGAGAGGAGGAAATAAACCTAAATAATTTAGATGTGGAGAATTGGTGTAATCGTTTTGCTTCTGAATTTCTTGTCCCTGAGACTGTATTAAGAGAAGATATAGATTTTCAGAATTTTTTGAGATCTAAGAGAGTTTCTTATGAGATGCTTGAAAGATGGTCAAAGAAATATAGAGTAAGCAAGCATGCCATACTAACCAGAATAAGAAGTTTAAACCTAATCAGTCAATCTGAGTATGAAAGTGAAGTTAGAAGACTCAAAGAAGAATTTCGCCTTCCAAAAAGTAAGGGATTTATTACTCCACCACGCAAATGTATCCAAGAAAGAGGTAGACAATTCGTTTCTCTTATTTTTCAAGGTAAGGAAAGGAAACTTATTACTACTGCAGATACTATTGAATATCTATCGGTGAAACTCAAACATTTAAATAAAGTTGAAGAATTAGCTGTTAGATAATGTGGGATAATGGATGTATATTGTATAGATACAAGTTCTTTAATTGAAATGAAGGATAGATATCCAATAGATGTCTTTGTAGATTTATTACCCAAGATGGAGAGTCTTATCAAAGACAGAAGATTAATAGCACCAATTGAGGTGAAAAGAGAGATTGAGCGAGGGGATGATGAGCTAAAAAGATGGATAAAAGGGAAAAAGAAGCTATTTGTAAGACCAGATATGAGACAGATTAAAAAGGTGAAAGAGATATTAAGGGATTATCCTTTTTTAGCTAAATCAGGAGAAGTAGCTGCTTCTAATGCGGATCCATGGCTAATAGCACTTGCTATTGTGAGAAATGAAGAGGAACAAGAAAAACTTTTCTCAGATATTAAACATGTTGTAGTAACTGAGGAATCTAGAATAAACCCCCAGAAAATTCCAACTGTGTGTAGAAATTACAATATAGAATGCATTAACTTATTAGAATTTTTTAGAAGATTAGGCTGGAAGTTCAGAATTCATAAAGAGGATAAACTATGAAAATAGAGAAATATCTTGTCCTGAACAAATGCCTACTTTCACTTTTCGGAGTTGATGACTTCAGAGATTTGCAGGAGAAGATGAAAGACTCACCCACAGGAACAGATAGCGATGGGAGAACTTATTTTGTAAATGTTCTGCGTTCAGCTTTTGAAAATCTCCAGATTCCAGAAGATACTCTCCTTAGATATGATGAGAACATTCAATCCTACACAAGAAAAATAAACTACAGACGCAATATAACCCTTAAGTATTTCCAGTATTTGGCTGTGCTTTTTGCCGAAATTGTTCTGGATAACCTGAAAAATAGAAAGATTGAATTTCTGGATGAACTGAATGAATTTTTAAAAGAATATTCCAAGGAACAAGGGATTAAATTAGATTCATTTGCTGAAGATGATCTGAAGAAGCTTGCGTTCTGGATGGCAACGGGTTCGGGAAAAACTTTGATTATGCACATAAACTACCATCAATTCTTCTATTACAGTTTATTTTCTCCTGATAACATCATCCTGATTACTCCCAATGAAGGGCTTTCAAAACAGCATTTTGATGAGCTCCAGAAAAGTGACATACCAGCAAGGCTTTATGCAGGTGGTTTAAGCGGATTTGGAAGGTCTGAGCGCGAGATTTTAGTGATAGAAATGACAAAATTTGTGGAGGAGAAAAAGGGTGGGGGAGTTACCTTACCGGTTGATGTGTTTGAGGGGAGAAATCTTGTTTTTGTAGATGAAGGGCATAAGGGGAAAAGGTCAGAGGAGCAGAAATGGGCAAAACTCAGAAATAGGCTTGCTGAAGGAGGCTTTGTCTTTGAATACAGCGCTACTTTTGGGCAGATTTTGAGCGAGAAGGATAAAGAGATACTCTCCGAATATGCCAAATCAATCCTTTTTGATTATTCCTATAAATACTTCTATCTTGATGGATATGGCAAGGACTTCTCAGTCCTGAATGTGAAGCAGGTGAAAGTTGGTGAAAAGGAGTTTCAGGAGTCAATGTTTGTAGCCAATCTCCTATCCTTTTATGAGCAACTTCTCATATATGAAGAAAATAGTAGGCTCGCTAAGGAATATAACCTTGAGAAACCGCTCTGGATTTTTGTCGGAACTACGGTTACTGGCAAAGAGGAAGAATCTGATGTTATTCAGATTGTAGATTTCATAAAAAGGGTAATTCAAGATGATGATTGGTTAAAAGAATGGATAAAGAAAATCCTGGAAGGAAGAACAAATCTACGGGATGAAGATGATAAAGATGTTTTTACCGGTAAATTTGAGTATCTTAATCGTAAGGGCACCGATTTTGATGACTTATACACAAGGGTTTTTGGTGGAAGAGGAAGCCTTGGCATCTATGAGATAAAAAATGCAGGAGGTGAGTTGGGATTAAAGATAGGGGAGAATGAATATTTTGGAGTTATAAGTATCGGTGATACTTCTGGTTTTAAGAAGCAATTGGAGAAAAAGGGAATATCTGTAAGTCAGGATGCCATTTCAGGTTCTCTTTTTAATGATATTAAAAGAGAAGCATCTTGTGTTAATCTCCTTATCGGTTCAAAGAAGTTCATCGAGGGCTGGGATACCTGGCGGGTATCTTCAATGGGACTTCTTAACATTGGCAGAGGGCAGGGACCGCAGATAATTCAGTTGTTTGGAAGAGGAGTAAGGCTGAAAGGGCGTGGTATGTCTTTGAAGAGAAGCGAGGAGAATACCCCTGTCCGACCTCTGGAGATGCTCAACATCTATGGAATCAAGGCAGACTATTTAAGCAGATTCTTAGAGGCAATCCAGAAGGAAGGAGCGGAGTTTGAGACCATTGAAATACCCGTAAAGCCACAGCATGAGGAAAGGTGGGAGGCTCTTTATACCCTTTCAAAAGACGAGAAGAGGGAGTTTTCAGAGGAGGAAATTTTGAGGTTGGAACTCGATGACAAACTCTATTTCACAATAGACCTTATACCAAAGGTATCAGTATATCTGGCAAAGGAAAGAGAAAGGGGGGTTAAAATAGACCAGATAAGAGCAGAAGCCTGTGAATTGAAATTCACCGAAGATACTGTAAATTTGTTTGATTGGAACTGGATTGTGCAGGAAATTTTTGATTTCAAAATTATGAAGGGTTACTGGAATTTGGTTTTAGATACAGAGGTGCTAAAAAACCTGCTTCTATCAGATAGATATAAAATTATGGGGCTTCCTGAGATTTTTGAGGTCAAAAGCGAGAATGATATCCGAAGAGTAGAGAATATAGCACTTTTGGTTATTAAAAAATATTTGGATTTATTTTATAGAAGGTATGCGAGGCGCTTTGAGACTGAAAACCTGCGATATGATAAGGTTACAAAACAGCTAACTCTTTTTGTTTTTGAAAAACCAGAAAATAAATACACTTACACAGTTCAAATTGCCAAGAGTGAAAAGACACTTATTGAAGAGATAAGAAAGCTGACACAAGATTTGGATAAATTACTTAAAGAAGACACGGAAGTTTTGCCACGCATCTATTTTGATAAGTCCCTTTATGTGCCAATATTACTCCAAGGTAAGAAGATAAATAAAATCACACCTTCTGGGCTGGTAGAAAGTGAAAAGGATTTTGTCCGTAGTCTAAAGGAATTTTTAAAGAGGAAAAAAGATGAATTACCATTTGAGGTATATCTTCTAAGGAATCATCCGAAGGTGGGGGTGGGCTTTCAACTTCAATGGGCAGGCTTTTACCCTGACTTTATTATGTGGATAAAAAAAGCTAAGAGGCAGACCATTGTTTTTATTGACCCAAAAGGGTTAGAGCACACGAAGGGATTGGATGACGAAAAGATAAAACTTAAAGAGGATATTAAGCGGGTGGAACAGAAGCTTGGAAGAAAGGATGTAGCTTTAGAATCTTTTATCCTTTCCCAGACTCCATACGATAAATTAATAAAGGGGAGAACAAATCCTCCCCCCAAAGACGAATATATAAGCCATCATGTGCTATTCTTGCCAGATGAAAATTGGCCGGGGGTATTGTTTAAGAGTATCTTGGGAAATAGTTCACTATAAACTATGAGAAAGTTCATAACCCCTAAAAAAGGCACGGCACAGCGTATAACACAGCATATATACTACGGGCTAACACCTTGCCCTTCGGGACATTGCTCCCTACGGTCGCAACGTCGTATTATCCTCCTAGGCCGTTAGGCGAAATTCATGAATAGGAGGTAAGTTATAGTGAAGAAATTTCACACCAAGACATTTAATATACTTCCAGTTTTGGTCTGTAGAAAAGGTATAATGAGTATGGAGGAATTCAGGGGAAGGATTAAGGAACTGCAGGAAAATCTTTCGGTTGAAGTTCAAATCCTTGAAGGTGTTATTATTAACAAGGAATCAGATCTTACTTTATTGGAGGGAGCGACGAAAGAGGCAGATGTTCTTCTTCTCTACAAACCATATCTTGGTCTGGGGAAGTGCGTAATCAAAATTGCTGAATACAACACCCCCATTATTCTTTTTAAGGAAGCGTATAAAATCAATGGTGCAATGGACGCATTGGAATATATGTGGGATAAAAAGGATGTCTGGGTTGCTATTGATTATCCAGATATGAATTTACGGCTTGAACTTCTCAAGGTAAAGAAAAGGATAGAGAATACCAAAATACTTGTCTTGAATGCCGATTATCCACACTGGGAGAAATGGCCACTCCGCATCTCTGGTGGTGTTGAGGCTATCAAAGACAGATTTGGGATTGAGATTGAATATGTGAAAAGCGATGAGGTGGTGAAAAGATGGAAAGACATGAAAGAGGAGAAGGTAAAATCTATAGCGGAGGAATGGATAAAGCATGCTGAGAAAATAATAGAACCAAAAGAGGAGGATGTTATAGCCGTAGCAAGACTATACCTTCTAATAAAGGATTTACTGAAGGAGAAACAAGCACAGGCGATGACAATGGCGTATGGGAATGATCCATTACCAGTTCCCTGTTTTGCATATACCAACTTGAGAGATGAAGCCATTCCCGCTGGATGTGAAGCGGATATCCTTTCGCTTCTGCTAATGGTAATATTGCATTATCTTGCTGATAGACCTGCTTTTATGGGAGGAATAGAGGCTGAGTCTGAGGATGACACTACTCTTATCATCGGCCACTGTGTAAGCCCCAGAAAGATGGCAGGGTATGAGACAACATCGGTTCCTTATATATTGAGAGACTACCATGGAGAGAAGTTCATGGGAAGTCTAACAGCATATGTAGAGATGAAGATCGGCCAAAAGGTAACCATCTGCCGTCTTAGTGGAGATTTGAAGACTATGTTCTGCACGACAGGAATAATTACAGGGCAGAAGAAGGATGTCCCTGGTGATTGCCGAGAAATTGTGAAGATTAGAGTTGACAATGCAAGGGAATTTATTCATAAAACGTCAGGATGCCATCATCTTATGGTGTATGGCGATTATAGGAAGAAGATAAAGGAGCTAAATAAGCTCTTTGGGGTTTTTACAATTGAGGTGTGAGATGATGGTTAGAACATCGTCTAACTTGGCAAAAAACTATGTCAATGGAGGTCTTTTCACTTGTAAATACTGAAAGAAAACATTAGTCTCGTTTTTCCTCTTCCACCACTCCCGGAAAGAGAGGGGGTTAAGTTTCCTAAAAGCTGTGAGAAGTTCCCCAATGGCTTTGGCCTTAGGCCTAAACAATTTACAATACTTTGGCAAAAAGTATTGTATGCAACTAAACAGAGGCCTGGTAAACGGAAGGAAAAGATCTCTTGGCAACCCCCACTTTTTATTTTTGAACAACAACAAATTAGTCGCTTCGATAGGGAGATGAGGGGAGTAACATTCAACCTCAAAAAAGGAGTATCTGATGAGACGCCAACTGCTCTTATTGGCTATAATTATGGCCAGTATTTTAGGGATTAAGGCCCTTATGGCTCAGCCTCCGGACACCATCTGGACTCGGACCTACGGCGATAGTGGGGTTAGTGCCGCTTATGGTGTGGCACAACTACCTGGTGGTGGGTTTATGGTAGGAGGCTATACCCCCCACGATGTAGGTTTGCCAGATGATATGTGGCTGTTTAGAATCGATGCGGACGGCAATATGGTCTGGGAGGACAAAATCGGGCTGAGCGATCGCCATGAGAGAGCCTACACCCTGGAACCGGCCCTGGATGGTGAATTTGTGCTCGCTGGGGAGGTGGTGAACTCCGAAGATAATATGAACATCTATATAGTAAAAGCGGATTCCAATGGCAGCGGTTGGGGGTTCCAATTTGGGGATATTATGGAGGACACCTATGCCTATGGTGCAGTGGCTACCACTTACCATGGGGTTGTCGCCGTTGGTTACCAGACCCAGGATAACGCCGGGGCCAATGTCTACACGGTGATGACCCTCTCCAATGGCCTGGAGCAAAGGAGCACTTGTTATAACTGGGGCTGGACAGATAAGGCGCGAGATATTGACAGAACTTCTGATGGCGGCTACATCGTTGTCGGGGAGACCAATTCCTACGGCAACCATTCCTTTGCCATCTTCTTGCAAAAATTGGATGACTTATTAAGGGTAACCGGACTGGTGATCTACGATTGGGCTCCGGACTTGTATGGTAATAGTGTCCGACAAACCCTGGATGGGGGATATATTGTCGCCGGTTGGCATCAAAATGTTAGTTCTCCGGATATGGATATAGTAATCCTCAAAACCGATTCCACCGGAATGATGGATTGGCATAAGTTTTACGGCAGCGACTACGCGAAGGAGGTGGCCTGCGATGTAGAAGTTCTGCCGGATGGGGGATACGTGGTCACTGGGGTGGGGAAGAGGTCTCCCTATTGGCACAGTTGGGATGTGTGGGTGCTCCGTCTGGATGCCAACGGCGATACCCTTTGGACGAAGTTCATCGGCGAAGAATGGAAGGATGAGAGTTCCTATCAGATTCGCCGCACCGCTGATGGCGGCTACATCATCGCGGGGGCCAGGGAAGTTGGCACTTGGGACACACGTGCCTATTTGGTCAGGTTGGCTCCCGATCCGGAGGGCATTGAAGAAAATCACGATAACCACATAGCCGAGAAATTTGTCCTCTATCCAAATTACCCCAATCCATTTAACTCGGCAACTACCATTCGTTACCAGGTTCAAGCAACGACGGAAGTGACCCTAAAGATCTATGATCTGCTTGCCAGGGAAGTAGCTACACTTGTTAACGAAAAAAAACCAGCAGGTACTTATACCGTTTGGTGGGATGGCACCGCTGATTCTGGACAGCCGCTGGCCAGCGGGGTGTATTTTTACAGGTTAAGGGTGGGGGGGGATTTTGTGCAAACCCACAAGTTGTTATTGCTGCGCTAATAGTTAACGACTTGCCCAGACAAAGCCATGCCTGCCTGGAAGGAGCGGGTGGGTTTACCTCTCATAAAATCCAAACCTCCCGCAGGCTTTAAACCTGCGGGAGGTTTTCATTGTGGGAGGCATCCCCGGATGCTGCTGGTCGAGACCAGGGGACTTCTCCCACAGTTCCCATTGTCCCCGCAATCCTGTCTAATGAAAGGAAATTCCTTGTCCTATCAAACCATTAACGCAAGATCAACCTGCCGAGGTATGAGGTGTCATTTCGTTCCATCATCCCTGGGGTCCACTGGAGCCAACCCTCTCTTTTTCCTCCATCGTTATCGGTAAGGTCAATATCCAGACCAATTACCGTCCCCGGACCAGGTGTAAAACCGGCTTTAAGCGCCGCCCAGGGGATCTGGGCTTCATAAACCTCTCCTTTGTAAGTTCTTCTTATTCTCAGTTTGATTTCCTTTGCGCTGCAGACTCCCTCCTCAGAACTTGGATACCAACGGTAGGCCTTAGGACCTGCCTTTGTCAGGGCGAAGAAATAGACGGTGAGAAATTCGTCCGGCTTACCGACTTTCCTGGGATCATCACCGACATCAAATGAGAGAATTATACAATCACCTTTGGAGAGCTTACTTCCTTTGCCTTCCTGGTAGAGGATATCGTCGGTGACTTGGGCCGAAAAATAGAGGCTTTTATCATCCCAGCTAAAGGAGATCTTACCGCTCTTGTCCTCAGGGCCAGTCCATCTTATTGTATCCCTGGAAGCCACCTGGTATCTTTTGTTTAAGAGGAGAGGGTGAATTCCCTTCCAATCTGGTAGCTCACCGTCTATAACTGGCGGTTGCCAGGCCCTCTCACATTCATAATTGGGAACCAACCTTATATCCCTCTCTATCAGAAGTGGATTCTTGCCAGCCACATAGGAACAAACTGCCTTCAGGGTTGGGGTGGGATACCATAGCTCCTTACCCTTAGGGGGGGTGACTTTGAAGCTCAGGCGGGATTGAACTCCCGGCAAAACAGCAAAGGATATCTCTGGAGGTTCGATCTCCCAATCCGCAAATCCCTCCAGGTCCCAATTTAGGGTGCCACTGATCGAATCTGGAAAGGGATTGTCAACTACGATCTCAATCTGGCTTTGACCTGATAGGGGGAGATCAAGGTAGGGGTAGCTTAGACATTGGGTTCTAACCTTGTAATGTCTTTGGGCATCTGCAAACCTTACCACTTCTTCCTCTGAGATATTTCCTGGTTTGATAACAGCGATTTCCACGCCCTTCTCTGCAACTGTGCATAATAGATAGTGGAAGAAATTCCCGGCTTCGGGATAATCGCCGATCGGAGCACCGGCACCACCGGTGATCACATAGCGGATGCCATCCCGATAATCGATCTCGTAGGTGTGCCAATGGCTGGAGAAGACAATGTCCACCCCATATTTGACCAGAAGTGGGTGTACATCCCTACTCCAAGCTTCCCCTGGCTCTCCCTCATAAGCCCAGAGCGGCTTGTGCATAAAGACGAAAATGTATTTTGCTTTCCTGTTCTTGTTGAGGTCCTTTTGCAGCCACTTCAATTGATCACCCGTTATCCGTTCCATTTCCCCAACGAGTTCGGTATCAAGGATGATGAAATGAGAGCCCCGATAGTTGAATGAATAGTAGAGTTCCCCGCACTCTTCAACGTAAATCCTCTGCGACATTTCGTCCCAAACATCATGATTGCCCACCACCAAGTGGGCTTTCATCTCCAGTTCGCCGGTTACCCTCTTGAATTCCTTCCACTCCTCCCTAACAAGGGAATCATCTGAAGTATAACCAAGAATGAGGTCACCTCCTATCACAACCAGATCCGGATTCAGCAGGTTAACCTCTTGGATGATCTTCCTGTAGATTTCAGGCTGAACTACAGGGCGGGCATCCCGATTGTCACCCATAACCACAAACTGAAACTTCTCAGCCTCTCCCGCTTCGGCTGGGGCAAAGCTCAATGATATGGCTATGAGCAGGATTGCGGCTAAGACTATTTTGACCCTCATCATAAATACCTTCCTTTGAGTCTTTTTGTTAGGAATCTGACCTAAATTTAATTAATAGCTGATCCGAAATGTTAGAGTCCAGAACCGGATCACCGTATATCCCAATCTGCACCAAAGAAACCTGCCCTTATTACTCCACCCCAACCCCTCTGTTTTACAGATCTGTCATAGACAACGAAATCAGGCAACCCTGCTCCAGAGTATAGGGTGCCGAAGAACCCCTTAATCTCATTGGCTCGCTTACTCGCCCCCGCAAGGACTAAGACCAACTTTTTGGGATTAAGGGGATTGGGATATACCTCCTCCAAAGCGAGGTCTTCCCCCTCGATGAGTTTATCTCCCATGTATACTCTTTCTCCCTTTATGGAGATGGGAAGCATCTCATTGATCCTTCTTACTATCAGGTTCTCCTGAGGTCCACCAAAGAGGATTAGGTTATAGTCCTTTAACATTTCGTCGGTTATTTCCCGGTCTGGAATTACTCTGGCTAATCCATTTCCCCTCCTCCACCAGGAGAATGTCTGTAGTCTGGCCAGATGAAGGTTGAGTTGAAGGGAAGCTGAGTCGCCGAGGGTGCCATAAACAAGGAGGAAAGGGGAGAAGTATGCTCTCTTTATGGGGCCAAAGAGTTCGGGGGATTTCGCCAGACCCTTCTTCCTTTTTAGCCTTCTCAACCTGAACTTTCCCTTCCTCCGGGAGATGAAGAGTTTAACTGGATGGCGGAAGTTGTAATACAAGGGTTGGGAGTTAACGGAGATCTCTATCCTTCCCAGGGGGAGGAGCTTGGGGTTGAGGTTTAGGGAGAATTCTGCTATATTCTCAACCCCTATCTCTATCCTTCTCCCTTTTACCTCAACCTCAATTCTGCTATCGGCAAATGGCTGCTCAACCCTCTCTATTTCCAGCCAATAGCACCTATTGTTCAAACCGATATCTGTAGTCTTAAAGATAAGGTGCTTAGGAAAGGGGTTCCTCTCTTGAGAGCGGAGGAAACTCATCAGCTCATCTGAGTCCACACAGTCTACCCCCGGGGTGTCCTTGAGGTTCCACCAGTGCTTCTGGCCTGGAACCTCCCTGTAGGTATACCTATAACCCAATTGGTGAAGGAGCTTGACGTATAGCCTGGCCTGAATTGGAGGGACATTCTCATCGGCCCCGCCCTGAAGGATAAAGATGGGCAGGTTGAGGGCATTCTCCAAGAAAAGTGGCGGAACATCCTCCCTCAGGGACATATCCCTATAGGCCAGAGGCTGCGGATGGGCAAAGAGGTAGCTCTTCTGCAGAAACCAGGGGATATAGAGTTGGAAGCTTGCCCACCCCGCACTGGGGGCAATGGCAGCGAAGAGGTCTGGATGGGCCAGTCCAATATGCCAAACCCCGTGCCCCCCCATAGAATGGCCGGTGAGGTAGATCCGATTGGGGTCGATGGGGAACCTCTTTTTCACCTCTTCCAACACCTCTAAGGCATCCAGTCTTCCCCAATCCTGCCAGTCGAAGCCAAACCTCCTGCGGTTTGTGGGGGCAACTACAAAAGCCCAACCCTTTTGGGTATAGGCATCCACCTGGCCAGAGGCCGCTACTCCTGCGCCATGCAGGGTAAAGATAAGGGCATAGGTTCTCTGCGGATCATAATCTTTGGGAGGGAGAACGGCATAATATTGGCAGGAACTATCTATCTTGGAGATAAAGGTCACTTTATAAGAAGTTCCCCTCTCACGCAGCCTCAGTTTAATCCTTTCCCGATGGGTGAAACCCTCAAAGGAGAGGCTCACTGGGATCGAGATTGTATCCCCTTCGCTAATGGTCTTCTTCATCCCCAAATCGATGGGAACCTTGATCACCGAAAGGGGGGCCATAGGGGGAACCAGCCTCTCCGTCTTAAAGAAAGCCCCTTCCCCTCCTAAGGAGAGCTTGATCCCCTGCAGCCATTTGGAGGTGGTGTTCAGGATGGTGATCCCCACAGGAGGGCTCATTACCTCTCCCTTGATGATGTCGGGTAGGGTTGTATCCTTGATAAGAGTCACAATTGGTGATGGTGCAGGGATCAGCTTGAAGATGAACCGATGCCCCCCGAAACCACTTACCTTCACCAGAACCCTATTTCTCCCTGGGGAGATGATGAGTGGAATACGGACGATGTTATGGCCATACGGGTCCCCAGGGAAGAGCTCATCATTGAGCTTAAACCAGGATATCTTCTCGGCAACGGCTAGGGCTCTCCGGCGATCTGGCGAAGAGAATTCAGCATAGGCATAACCGGCATCGAGCAGTCCAGCTACCCCGTAGATATCCTCTAGGCTTTCCCATTCGATGTTTTCGTATTTCAG
This sequence comes from bacterium, assembly GCA_029932675.1. Lineage (GTDB taxonomy): Bacteria > SM23-81 > DAOVCL01 > DAOVCL01 > DAOVCL01 > DAOVCL01. The sequence goes on along the minus strand of JAOZPP010000050.1, from coordinate 4,861 downwards.
TTTTAAGCTACCATCCTGGGATTCAACCCTCCGCCACTTAACCTCTCCACCTGGTGCTAAAATACTGGGAACCCTCTCTCCTTCCTTAGGAGCAAAACCTGTTGTGTCCCTGAGCACATCCACTATCCCCTCCCGTGCCCCTACGGAGAAGGGGCCGGCATAGAGCCAGTCCTTGATGATCAATGTATCCCCGATAGTGGGCGCGAACTTGGGTTCGGCCTGCAGGATGGTTGGGAGGAGAATCAAAAGTCCCCAAAGAACGATCAGCCTTCTCATCTTTCTCCTGGCAAAGAGGAACTTGAGCCGTCAGCACCCCTATGCTCATGGTGAGGGGGCAGAAGAGGACTTCTGCCCCCTCAGGGTTTTTGGAACAGGCCTTCTCCGCAGGTGCGCTATAGGCCTACTTTTGGCCAAGGAGCTCTACGATAGCAGTTCCGCCGCCTGCCTGCGCCGGAAGCTGGAATTTCCCCCGCACCATATAGTGGGGAGCGTTCTTGTGTACAAACATCGTTCCCCCACCCATTTCGCCATCCAGGGGCTTAAGTTCCAACTTGTAGACATCGAATGTGCCTGCGGGAACAGTAAGGGTCTCCACGCCGGTTACCTCCATAAACATCGGCCGGGATTTCTGGAGCTGGAGATCAAATGTGCGCAAGGTTGTTCGATAACCGGGGGTCAAGGACATAGCCCCAATTGCTAACTCCAGTGCAGCTTCATCCCCAAAGACGGGCGCGGGCAGTTTTACCTCCACAGGTATCTCATTGGCGCCCATAATTATCTTTCCCTTAACCGTTCCCTTGGCATACTCCAGGACAACAGTGGTGGGGCCCTGTTTTACTTTCCTGCGTATCGGCTGGAGGCTCTCCCGATCAACTGTAAAGGTATCGATGGCACTACCCATAGGGCTTTGTTGGGTGGAGATGGTTCGCCATACAGGTGTGCCATTCTCCATAGCCTTTTCATACTTCCTGGTAATTTCCATAGTGATTTCCTGTCCGCCAATAGTCATGGTGGCCTTGTAAGCAAGGGTCATCGGGTTGAGCCTCCCTGGATCAACCGAAGGCAAAGGGGCTGTCTTAGCCCTCTCCGGATCCGCGGGGAGTTGGACAAGTTTTACCGTATCCACATCCACGGTAAGCTCCTCCAACCGTTTCCTGGTCCTCTCATCTATCTCCCTTTGAAACCGACCACCGAGATGCTTGGCGAAGAACCTCTCCATAGCCACTGTCATTGCCATGCGGTTCTCTTCCCCTAAGAAACCATGGCCCTCATCAGGTGCTACCAGGTACTCCACATCCCGCCCCAGATCGCGCAGGGCGACGACGATCTGATCTGCCTCCGCCTTTCTCGCCCGCACATCGTTTGCCCCTTGCACCACGAGCAAGGGGGCTTTTATCTTGTCCGCAGAAAAAAGAGGGGATTGGCGTTTCAGCATTTCTACATCATCTGGGTCATTCGGATCCCCCACCTGTTTGTTTAAGAACTTGCGCATCGTCTCCCAATATGGTGGAATGGAGGTCAGGAAGGTAATTAGGTTGGACAGGCCTACATAGGAAACCCCAGCCGCGTAGAGGTCTGGCGTGAAGGCTAAGCCACAGAGGGTGGAATAGCCGCCGAAAGAACCTCCAAAGATAGCAATCCTATTGGGATCAGCAATCCCCTTCTCAATCAAATATTTCACCCCATCGGCGATGTCGTGCTGGATGGCCTCGCCCCACTGACGCTTGCCAGCATTGAAGAACTTCTTGCCGAAACCTGCGGAGGCCCGGAAGTTTGGTTGAAAGACAGCATAGCCTCTGTTAGCAAGGAACTGGGCATAGGAGTCATATCCCCAACGGTCGCGATACCATGGTCCCCCGTGGGGAAGAACCACAACCGCCAAATTCTTTGGCTTCACCCCTTTGGGAATCGTCAGATAGCCATGGATCTCCAGCCCATCCCTTGCCCTGTACTTGATGGGTTTCATTTCCGCCAGATACTGGGTGGGCAATTTGGGTCGTGGCCGGTAGAGAAACTTTACCTTACCCTTTTTCATATCATAAAGATACCTTGCCCCAGGATCGGTATCCTTGGTGACCGTAACCATCCAGTAACGGTCATCGAGGGTTGAAGAGCCAAAGTATATATCCCCATCGGGTAGCTTCTTTTTCAGTTTTTTATATGCCTTCTCGAACTTCTTGTTTTTGAAGTAAATACGCAGGCGGTCGCCTACATAATAGGTGGCAATGAGCTCATCGGTCTTCTCGGAGAATTCGGCACCCCCAAAATCTACCTCATTCCTGGGGTCTGTATCGACGAATTCCTCTTTCCGGGTCTGGGGATTGAAGAGTATCAGGCGGCTGAGGTCCACATCTTTGCCCTTGTTAGTTACCAGATAACAGCGCTTGCCGTCCTTGTGAAAGCGAAGAACCCCCACTTGCTCTTCGTTGCTACAAACATAGACCGGGGTGAGCTTCTCCCCATCGACGCGCAGGATCTCGGTGCCACCGTCATCAGTCACTCGGGAGGCAAGCCTCAGATTACCGTTAAGGTCAAAGATCCAGTTTGTGATGTTCTCGTTGTTTTCCCTAATTAGCGTTCTCTTGCCAGTGGATATCTCGAGCTTGTACAAATCGTGGTAGCGTTCATCCCGGTCATTGAGGCCTATATAAATGATATCAGGGGTCTTTTTGGAGCCTCCGTAAAACCGCGCCGCTATACCTTCAATGGGGGTAAGATCACGCGCCTCAGGCACATCCTGGCCTGGTTTGGGTTTGGCATAGGGATCAACAGCATAAGCATGGTAATTTTCATTGCCTCCCTTGTCCTGGACATAGATGATATATCTGCTGTCATAGGTCCATCCGTAACCGGTCACTGAACGGATTGTATCGGCGGTAATCGGTCGTGCCGCCTCAAAGGGTTCATCGACCCCCTTTATCCAGATGTTCAGCTTCCCCTTGAACTGCTTAAGGAAGGTTATGTATTTACCATCCGGGGAGATCTTTCCCCCGGCGATCTCCGGATCCCCGAAGAAGGTCTCCCGGTCGATTAAGGGCGGTAGCCTATTTAGGTAGTCCAGCCTCTTCGCCGCCAGGCTGATTGCCATTAAGAAAATAGCGCTCAACACCAAGAAAAATCGCCGTCGAGCAATCATCTTTATGCCTCCTTTGGTCGTTAGTGCCCTTCAGAGCCGGCCTTTTGGCCCTTCTCTATTTCCGGCTCCTCAGGAACACCCCCTCAGCCACAGGATAGGGGATGAGAAGTCTCTACCAACCCCAGAGATATTTCCTTCCCTATCCCTTCTCTCTCGATTTTTCGCTTTGTCCCGGCAACCTCCTTTCCAGGGGTTCAACTAAGATCAGTAATCCTAATCTATCTCATTGGCCCAAGATTATCCCATCCTTCAACCTTATAATCCTTTGGGTTCGCTGGGAGATCTCGTTGTCATGGGTGATGACCACTATGGTATGGCCTTGTCTCCACAGCTCGGCGAAGAGATCAACGATCTCTCCCCCTGAGGCTGAGTCTAAGTTTCCGGTTGGTTCATCTGCCAGTATTAACCTGGGTTGATTGGCCAAGGCACGGGCAATGGCCACCCTCTGCATTTCGCCCCCGGAGAGCTCCGTGGGCTTATGGTGGGCTCGATCCCTTAGTCCGACCTTCTCCAAGAGCTCCTCCACCCTTTTTCTCCTCTCCCGCGAGGGTAGGCCAGCGAAGATGAGGGGAACCTCCACATTTTCAAATGCGCTAGCATAGGGAAGGAGGTTGAAGTTCTGGAATACGAAGCCAATCTTCCGGTTCCTGATCTCCGCAAGTTGATTTGAACTTAAACTCTCTACCTTCTCCCCCTCCAGAAGATACTCTCCGGAAGTGGGTTTGTCAAGGCATCCCATCAGATTCATTAGGGTGGATTTTCCTGAACCCGAGGGGCCCATGATGGAGACGAACTCATTCTCCCCGATCTCCAGGTCAATTCCCCTTAGCGCCTCCACCTTAACCATTCCTTTGGAGTAGACCTTTCTTATCTTACGCATCCTGATCATCGAGGCCCCGCTTCATTCGTATCGCAAAGAATTCACTGGGTTTACGGAGGCAGCCCTTTGGGAGGGGAATACCCCGGAGAATATCCCAATCAACCCCAAGATCGCCGCAGTAATTACAGCGACCTCCAAGGAGATAACGGGTTTACCTAGCCACTGCATCCACTCCGCCCTTATGGGGATAGCCCTCCAGACCTGCACGATCATCAGTGAGAGGAGAATTCCCAGTGTTCCTCCGAAGATGGCGATAAGCAGGGATTCTAAGAGGAACTGGCTCATAACGTGGAGCCGTTTTGCCCCCAGGGCCATCTTTATCCCTATCTCCCTGGTTCGTTCCTTGACCGCTACATACATTATGTTGGCCACGCCTACACCGGCGATCAAAAGGGTCATTCCCCCGATGATCCCCAAGAAGATCTGTAGACCGGTGAGGACCTTGTTGAAGATCCTCTGCCCTTCGATTACATCCCAAAGCGACAATGCCTCCTTGTCCTTTGGATCAAACTTATATTTTGCTCCCATCACCTGGGAGATCTTCGCCTTTACCTCCTCAACTTGAGCCACATCCTTTGGCCGGTAGACTATGTTACTTAAGTACTGCTGGCCGAATATGGTGGCAAAAGTGGTGGCTGGAATTGTTGCCTTGTCCCAATCAGGCCCATTGTACATTCCCATCTGTAGCTTGTCTATCATTACCCCAATGACCGTGAAGGGGATCTTATTGATAATAACCGTCTTGCCCACAGCGTCCTCATTCCCAAATAGCCTTTCCTTGAGCTTGCTCCCTAACCCGACTTTCGCTTTTCTATTTAGCGTCAACAGCCTAAGAATTTAGCTAA